>JANNFH010000008.1:0-6380 GCA_031379565.1 Alphaproteobacteria bacterium | reverse complement strand
GGTGAACGCGCTCCAGCTCGCCCCGTCATAGGCGCCTTTCGGCAACAATTCGGCAGCGACGGCGGCGAAGGCAGCGTCCGGGACGAACGGCTCGATTGGGCCATCGACGATGTGCGCCCATTGGCGCACTTCGGGCATCAGATGCAGGTTGGCGCGCACGGCGTTCCAGAACGCTTCGCCCTTGTCGGCGCCGAGCGCGGCAAGACGAGGTTTCACAACCGCATATTCGGTCTGGTGCAGCACTGCCGCATTGACGCGCTTCAGCTCTTCCGGATCGAACCGCGCCGGCGCGCGGCCAATTTTCTCGAAAGAAAACTCTGCCGCGAGCTGATCGAAACCCAAGCGTGCTTCGACCGGATCGGAGGTGCCGATCTTTGCTAGATGCGAGAGCACCGCGATCGGCTCGTAGCCTTCGTCCTTCAAGTCGCCCACCGCCATTGAGCCGATGCGCTTGGACAGCGCTTCGCCATCAGCGCCGACCAGCAGCGGGAAATGCCCGAACAGCGGCACAGGACCGCCCAAGGCTTCGAAGATTTCGATCTGCACGCCCGAATTGGTGACGTGATCCTCGCCGCGCACGATGTGGGTGATGGCGAAGTCGATATCGTCCACCACCGAAGGCAGGGTGTAGAGAAACGCGCCATCTTCACGGATCAGCACCGGGTCCGACAAGGAAGCCGTGTCGATGCTCTGCGGCCCGCGCACCAGATCGGTCCAATCCTTGCGCGCGCCGGAGAGCTTGAAACGCCAATGCGGCTTGCGGCCCTCGGCTTCCAGCGCCTTGCGCTCGTCCGCGCTTAGCTTCAGCGCGGCGCGATCGTAGACGGGCGGGCGCCCGCGCGCCTGACTGATCTTGCGTTTTCGCTCGTTCTCCTCCTCGGTCTCGTAGCAGGGATAGAGCAGACCCGCGCTTTTCAACTTCTCCGCCGCCACTTCGTACTCGGCGAAGCGGTGCGATTGATTGGCGCGCTCATCCCAATTGAGCCCTAGCCAGGTCAAATCATCGCCGATGCCTTGCTCGAACGCGGCGGTTGAGCGCGCCAAATCGGTGTCGTCGATGCGCAGCAGCACCTGGCCGCCGCGCGCCCGCGCGAACAGCCAATTCATCAGAGCGGTGCGGACATTGCCGACATGGAGCCGTCCCGTGGGGGAAGGTGCGAAACGTAACCGAATGGACATGAACGCTCTCTTTGAGCGGCGGTTTATGGGGCTCGCCAACGCCTGCTGTCCAGTGCGAGGGCGCCCCTCGGGTTTGCCTTGGACAAGATCGCCGACGCGGCTAGGTTGTCGAAAACGCAAGGACCACTGAAATGGGCATGAAGGCGCACGAAATCCGGCTGAAGAGCCGCCCGACCGGTTTGCCAGTGAGCGACAATTTCGAGCTCGCCACCATTGAGCTCAAGGAGCCCGGCGCCGGCGAAGTACTGGTGCGCAACATTTGGATGTCGGTCGATCCCTACATGCGCGGGCGCATGTACGACCGGCCAAGCTATGTGCCGCCGTTTCAGATTGGCGAAGTGCTGGCCGGAGGCGCGATCGGGCGGGTGGAAAAATCCAACGACCCGAACCTGAAGCCGGGCGATCTGGTCGAGAGCATGAACGGCTGGCGCGACGCCTTTGTCGGTTTCGGCGGGGCGGTGCAGAAACTACCCCAGGAAAACGTGCCGCCGCAAGCTTATCTCGGCATCCTTGGCATGCCTGGCCTCACCGCCTATTCTGGCCTCGCGCGCATCGGCGAACCCAAGGCCGGTGAAACCGTGTTCGTATCGGGCGCTGCGGGCGCGGTTGGCGCGACCGTTTGCCAAATCGCCAAACTGCGCGGCTGCAAGGTGGTGGCCTCCGCAGGAACCGACGCCAAACTCGCTTGGCTCAAATCACTCGGCGTTGATGCCGGCGTGAACTACAAGACCTGTGCCAACCTGTTGGAAGCCGTGCGCGCCGCCGCACCCCAAGGCATCGACATCTATTTCGACAATGTCGGCGGCGAGCATCTTGAAGTCGCGCTCGAAGTGGCGCGCGCGAATGCGCGCTTCATCGAATGTGGCATGATCTCCGCCTACAACGACACCGAACTGAAGCCGGGCCCGCGCAACATCATTTATGTGGTCGGCAAGAGCATCAAGATGCAGGGCTTTATCGTCATGAATTATTGGGACATGCGCGATCAATTCCGCACCGAAATGACGCAATGGATTAAGGACGGCGCCCTCAAATGGGAAGAGACGGTCGAGAACGGGATCGAGAACGCGCCGAAGGCGTTCCTCAACCTTTTCACCGGCGCCAATACCGGCAAGATGCTGGTCAAACTCGACTGAAAACACATGAGCCGGTTGTTTCAAGCCTATGTGATGGTCGATTGGAGCGCGTCGGCCAAGCCGGCGAGCGGGCCAGATTCGATTTGGATCGGCATCCTCAAGCGTAATGTGCGCTTTCAGATGGCGTTCGAAGCGCACAATCCGGCCACGCGCGCCGATGCCGAGAAGCTGCTGGACGGCGTGCTGATTGAGCTAAAGCGCAAGCGCGAACGCGTGCTGGTCGGCTTCGATTTTCCGCTTGGCTTTCCGCGCGGCGCAGCGGCGGCGCTGAAGCTCAAGGGGGCGCCATGGCGTGCGCTGATGGATTTCGTCGGCGATGAGATCAAGGATAAGCCCACGAACGTAAACAACCGCTTCCAGGTCGGCGCCAAGATGAACCGACTGATGACCGGTGAGGCGTTCCCGTTCTGGGGCGCGCCCGCGCGCGAAGAGCAAACCATGCTGTCCGCCAAACGTCCGCGCGATCATGGCCCCGATGATCTCGCCGAATTTCGTCTCGTTGAGCAGGCGCTGAAGGCGCCGTCTTCAATCTGGAAACTCTATTATCAAGGCTCGGTCGGCGGCCAGGTTTTAACCGGCTTGCCGATCGTGCGCCGGCTGCGCGATGCACGCGGCGACCGGGCGCGCCTATGGCCGTTCGAAACCGGCTGGCGCCCGTTGACGGCAAGCGATCTTGACGGCGTCGAAACGGTGTTCGCCGAAATCTCCCCCAGCCTGTTTCCAACCAGCCCAAAGCGGGGCGAGATCAAAGACGAAGCCCAGGTGCGCGCACTCGCCGAACGCTTCAACGCGCTAGACGAAAAGAGCCAGCTGGCGCCGCTGTTTGGCCCGGCCAAGGACGATCCGCGCCGCGAAACGATCGAACAGGAAGAAGGCTGGAGTCTTGGCGCGCCAATCTAGGCAGGCAGGCGCCGGCGCGACAGCGCCCACCACCGTGCAATCAACACCGCGGCGGAAACAACGCTCGACCAGAAAATCGCAAACAGCAGCCCCGCGACGCCCATATGCAGGTGTTCGGCGAACCAATAGCCGAGCACCGGCATCACACCTGCATACGCCAGGATGTGGCTGAAGGTCGGGAACCAATTGTCGCCCCGCGCCCGCAACGCCGACGCCGTCACCACTTGCGCCCCGTCCGGCGCCAATACCCAGGCAGCCACCCACGTCAGCGAAGCGATCAAGCCCGCGAGCACGGGATCGGCGGTGTAGGCGTGGCCGACCTGCGGCGCGAACACGACAATCAGCGCCGCCATGATCGCCATGGCGACGGTGTTAAGGCCTAACCCAGTCCAGCCCGCGCGGACTGCATCGGCCGGGGCCTTCCGGCCCCATGCCTCCGACACGAGCACCGCGGTCGCGGCGGCCAGCCCCAGCGCGATCATGAACACGAACGCCATCAGGTTGAGCAGAATCTGATAGGCGGCGACCACATCCGCCCCGAGGCGCCCTGCGATCACCGTCATCGCCGAGAATGCGCCCGCTTCCACCGCTTGGCTCACCGCGGCGGCGAAACCCACGGCCAGCAAGGCGCCGTATGTCGGCCCCGGTCCGCCCAAACGGCGTACGCCGTAATGCTCACGCTCGCGTAGAAACCAGATGCAGGCCAGCACCGTGACGGCGAGGAAAACACGCGCGCCGAAGGTCGCCCATGCGGAGCCAATCGCGCCGTGCGCCGGCACCCACAGCCAATTGAGCCCAAGATTGACCGCGTTGGCCAGCCACATCACCACCATCGATATGCCTGGCTTCTTTATCGCTTCGAGAAAGTACGTCGCGGCGATGTAGAGGAGATTGAGCGGCACCGAGAGCGCAAGCACCAACATGACGCGCGCGGACGGACCTGCGAGCTCAGCATCAATGCCAAACATCGTAAACAGCCGCGGCCCGGTCAGGAACATCGGGATGGCCGAAGCGATCCCGGCGATCAGCGCAATCACCAAGCCGCGCCGCAGCGCCAATGCGGCGCCCTGGGGGTTTTTCTCTCCGAGCGAGCGCGCGGCCAAAACTTGCACGCCTTGCAGCAGCCCGATGCCGGCCACCAGAAACACCGCCGTCGGCGCCCAGCCGAGCGCCTGGTGGGGCAATTCAGCTGGCGCGAGCTGGCCGACCATCACCACATCGACAAGGGCCATGCCGATAATGCCGAGGCGCGCAAGCGCCACTGGGCCGGCGAGCCGAAGCAGGTCGGCGACGTAAGGACGCGAAGCGCTCATGGGGAGAGCGGATGTAGCGGCCCGCTTCGGTGAGGTCGAGTCAGGCGCCCGGACTCGGCGCTGGTTTTAAGCCGCGATAAAGATACGCCGATAACCCCGCTTCCAGCGCGCGATAGAGCCCGATCTGAACAAATCCACTGACGAAGGCGAGCAACGCATAAAGCCCGGAACTTCGCTGTGCGAACGCGGCGACGTTGGCCGGGTCCATCATGTTGACGCCCAGCGCCAGCGCCAAGATGTAGCTCAACGCGCTCACCAGGATATAAGCCGGCAGCAGTAGCATGACGCGCGCGCCGATGATGCGCAGCATATTGCCCTTGGTCCAGGCCCAGGTCTCGAAGGTGAGGATGCGTTTGTTGTCGATGCTCGCGGGCGCGGCCAGGAAAAGCCGAGACGTTAGCGCCAGCCATAGCAACCCATAGAACAAGGCGAAGCCCAGCAGCATGAGCGGGTTTTCCGTGGCGATGCGCTCCATCAGCGCAACCGAGCCCGCTTCATCGCCGCTCACCGCCTGCAGCTCCGTGCCGTAGCGCGGCGCCAGGAATACCGCGAGCACAATGAAACCCGGAATCAGCAGCACGATAAAAACGATCAGCAGGAAAAACCCGATCACCGCCATTGATGTCCACACCCGCCCGCCGTCAGCGAACAAACGTTGCGCTGCCCCGCCCACGCCGTTCAGCGCCGCGCCGGTGAGGGCCGCGTACACAAACGCGCTGACCAAACTCGACGCCACGCCAATGAGAATGCCTACGGCGGGCGCCTTGGCCGCCAACATGGCGAACAGCGCCATCAATCCCGCGCCGATCCCCGCCGCTATCGCCACCGCGACGGCGTTTTCGCGTAGGAACCGAAGCGCCGCGCCCACGCTTTCCCGCACCGGAACTTTGCCTTCCTGAGCCACGTCAATTCTTGCCCCGCTGCTATCCACTGACTTCGTAAGCCCGGTTTGAACCACCTATCCACTTATCGCAAAAGTGATGTTAAGGAACACCGTCGCGGCGTTGCTGCACATTCCAGGCAGATCGGCCCGACGGACGCTCCAACTGCCCACGACCTGAGTTACCGCACTGACGAAGGCTTCACCTCCGATATGGGCGATCGGTCGCCTATCCACGATTTCTCCTGCGTCGTTCACTATTACCCTCAATACGACTACTCCCACTTCATAACGCTCCAACGCATCCCGGGGATACGATGGCGGCGGATCGACGTTTAGTCCGCAAGCGCATGGCGGCAAGCCGTCGTTGGGGTCGCCATCCAAAACGAGTTGCCGAAAAGCAGCTGTTTCGGCTGGCGCGGATAGACTCAATGTCTGAAACCTTGTCCTTACAGCGCTTCTCCATGCCGACGCGTTTGCCCAGAGCACTTGCGCCGTCGTTGCCCTGCCCTCCGGATCTTGAGCGATTGCAAGCGGCAACAACAAGTCGAGCGCCTGGAGACTTGCTTCCCAGGCCAAATAGATCGGTCGTTGCGCGAGTCGCGCGCCCGCTTCGGCGGAGTGAACTGTAATTCTCGACCCGGTGCGGGGCCGCTCATCTGCGGCGAGAACATCCATGCGAAAGTAGGTTGCGGCCAGGCCATTCATCGCTCGCGCGCGGGCGAACTTGTGCGCATCATCATCGCCCTCCGCAAAACGCACCGCGTCGCTCAACGCTTGTTGTGCGGTATCCAAATGGTCCGCCTCCAGCGCCCAAAGTCCGAGGGCCACGGCCGCGCCATAGCCCTCATCAAGAAATGCACGGCGCGCGTCCACCTGGGCAATCGCCTCGACCAAACGGTCGCGCCCCTGGGTCCCTCGTTGCGACAACTCAGCTCTGCCGAGAGCAAGGCGCGCCAGTAATTGTTCGAC
>JANNFH010000481.1:0-5103 GCA_031379565.1 Alphaproteobacteria bacterium | reverse complement strand
TTTGATTGCGGCGTTGGATCGAGCACTCACGCTCGAACAGATGCAACACGTTACCGTGCTTATCGCCCATCACCTGAATTTCGATGTGCCGGGGGGCGGTGATGAATTTTTCGATGAAGATGCGGTCGTCGCCGAACGACGCCTTGGCTTCGGCGCGCACGGCGGGAAAGCCTTCTTGCACGTCCTTGCGGTTTTCGGCGATGCGTATGCCTTTGCCACCGCCGCCGGCGGAAGCCTTGAGCATCACCGGGTAGCCGATCTCCTCGGCGATCTCGATGGCGTGCGCGACGCCAGAAATTTCGCCGATGAAACCCGGCACGCAGGAAACCCCGGCTGCAGCGGCGGTTTTCTTCGACTCGATCTTGTCGCCCATGGCGCGGATCGCGTGCGGGTTGGGGCCGATAAAGGTGATGTTCTCGGCCAGCAATCGGTCAGCGAATTCCGCCTTCTCCGAGAGGAAGCCGAAGCCCGGATGGATCGCCTGCGCCCCGGTCTGCCTGGCGGCGGCGACGATTTTGTCGATGACGAGATAGGATTGCGCCGCGGGTGGCGGGCCGATGGCGACAGCCTCATCGGCCATATCGACGGCCATCGAGTCGCGGTCGGCTTCGGAATAGACGATGGCGGTCTTGATCCCCATCCGCCGCGCCGTGCGGATGATGCGCACCGCCACTTCGCCCCGGTTGGCGATCAGGATTTTGTCGAACATGGGGGCGCTCTTAGCGAGCTTTCCCAGCGCCGTCATCCCGGGTCTCGCTCCGGCTGCCCCGGATGGCGTAGTGTTGGTCGGTGAATCGCAGAGACCTCCTCCTCAGCGCCGGCGCTCTCGCGGCGTGCGGCCCCGTAGCGGCTCCGTCGCCGGCGTTTCAGATGCGGCGCGGGATCAATCTCGGCAATGCGCTCGAAGCGCCCAACGAAGGCGATTGGGGCTATCGCATCGAAGCCGCGCACCTTGGCGCCATCGCCGAGGCGGGCTTTGACGGCGTGCGCCTGCCGGTGCGCTGGGATGCGCACACGGAAGCCGCGCCGCCTTATGTGATCGCTCCCGCTTTCATCGACCGTGTTGATCAAGTAATTGCGGCGGCGCTGGAGCGCGGGCTTAGGGTGCAGCTCGATTGCCACCATTACGATGCGTTGCTGGCGGCGCCAGATCGCGAGCGCGCGCGCTTTGTTGCGATCTGGCGCCAGATCGCTGAGTATTTTTCCGCGACGCCTGCGGGCTTGATGTTTGAGCCGCTGAACGAGCCCAACGGCCAACGCTGGCGCGGCGCGGGCCTCTCGTCGTTGCAAGGCGAAGCGCTGGCGGCTATCCGAGAAACCAATCCGACGCGGCTCGTTGTGCTCGGGCCCGGCGATTGGAATGCGATCGACGCGCTGTCCGATTGGCGCCCGCCTGCAGCGGAAAACATAGCCGTCAGCGTGCATTATTATGAACCGCATGCCTTCACCCACCAGAACGCTGAATGGCTGGGCGCGGACGCGCCTCGCTTCGACCGCGCCTGGGGCGCGCCGGGCGATCTGGACAAGGTGGCGCGGCACATTCGACGCGCCTCCGATTGGGCCAGCGCGCATGGGTTGGCGCTGCAATTGGGCGAGTTCGGCGTCAATTCAGCAGCGCCCCTGGCACAGCGCGCGTTGTGGACACTCACTGTAAGGCGCGCCTTCGAGCGCGTCGGCGCGGGCTGGTGCGCCTGGGATTTCGCCGGCTCGTTCGCGCTATGGGACCGCGCGGCGGGTGCGTTCATTCCAGAAATGCTGGACGCGTTGATGGGCTAGACCCGTTCCGTCATTCCGGGGCGGCGAAGCCGAACCCGGAACCCAGGGCAACCGCACCGCCCTTCGATCCCTGGGTTCCGGGTCTCGCTGCGCTCGCCCGGAATGACGAAGCATTCAATAATCGAACAGCTTCTCGTCGCGCTCGGCGCGGCGCTTCGCTTGGGCGACCACGTGCGCGGCGAGGTGATCGCGGTCGAGCGCAGCAGCTTCTCCCGACGGGTCGAGATTGTGTTCGGCGACGAGGGCTTGCAGCGCCGCTAAATCATGCGCGCCGAGCGCGGCGACGAGCGCGTCTTCACCCTCGCGCCGGTAAAAGCCCACCGGGTTGAACGGGGGGGCGCCACTAATTGCTCCCCCGCCTGCGGGGGAGCTGTCAGGCTGCGCAGCAGATTGACTGAGGGGGGAGGCGCCAGCGGGTCGCGCGCATACCTCCTCCGCTTCGCTTCGCTCAGCACCTCCCCCGCTCGCGGGGAAGGAAGCCTGCTCCACAACCTCCTCGGCCACCTCGCGCCGCGAATCATGCAGCCGCAGCACAGCGTCCAGGCGATCGGCGAAATCGGGACTGCGCTTCGCCTCGCGGCGAATTTCATCGAACAGACGGTCGAGCGTTTTGTTCAGGCTCATAAGGCCGGCGCCAGCTCCACTTTGCGCGCGAACTCCTCACCCAGTTTGGCGACGATCGAAGCCATGCCGCCATATTTCTGATCGAACGTGCGCGGTGTTTCCGACCATTCGGCCGCCTTGGCGATATCGACATGTTGGGGAATACGCACGTCAAACATGGCGTCGCCCAAATTCTCCTTCAGCAGCGCAGCCTCCGAGCGGTGCAGCGAAAACGTTTCGTCATACTTCGTCGCCAGCACCATTAGTTGGGAAGGGCCGCCGCGGCGCTCGTTGATGAGCCTGAGCGCGCGCTTGCGGAAAGTGATGAGGCCAAGCCGCGAAACATAGTCTGGAATGGACGGCACCAGGATAGCGTCGGCGGCAATCAGGGCGGCTTCCGCGAACAGCGAAATGCCGGGCGGACAATCGATCAGGATGTAATCGAAATCGTTGACCACACCCTTGATGCCATTGGCGAAGCGCTCGCAGATCCATTTCTGGATCATGTCAATCTGGAAGCCGCGCTTGACGAAGCTCTCGATCATGTCGCGTTCGACGATACGGAATTCCGGCGCCGAGGCGCAGAGCGATACATCGGGTTTGCCCTTCAGGTCCGTGACCTTGTGCTCCAGCAGCGATTTGAAGGGCTTGGCGCGTTGTTGCACGATGTAGGCCTCGAAATAGAAATCGAGCGTGCGTTCGGCCTCGCGAAGATTGTTCCATTTCTCGGGGCCCGCCACCATGATCGAAGCGTTGGTTTGCGGATCGAGATCGATGACAAGGACACGCCGACGCTGGTGTAGCGCCAGTGTTTCCGCCAGCGAAACGGTCGTCGTCGATTTACCGACGCCGCCCTTCATGTTGATCACCGAAACCAGCCGCGCGGGCATTTCTCGCCCCCCTTGAAAAACGTCCGAGGAAGCGACGGACCGTGGAAGCCAGAGAGTTAGTTTTTGGTAAATCCGGGGTCAAGCAAAGGGGGCAGCGGCGCTTTTGGACAAGGAATTCCCGCTTGATTTCAATTGGCCAGCTTATTCACAGTTTTTGTTGCGGAATCGCACCCAAAAATCAGGCCGGCGCTTCGTTGTCGTGGGTAACCGGTTCGCCCATCAGCACGAGCTCTTCAGCGGCGGTGGGGTGGACCGCACAGGTTGCGTCCCATTGCGCTTTGGTGAGCTTGGCTTTGACGGCGATGGCCGCGAGCTGAATCAGTTCCGGCGCTTCGGGGCCGGCGATGTGAACGCCGACGACGGCCTCGCTGGCGCCATCGACGATGAGTTTCATCAAGCTGCGCTGGGCGTTGCCGGCGAGGATGTGCTTCATCGGCCGGAACAGGCTTTTGTACACGCGCACTGCGCCGAGTTTCGCGCGCGCCTCCGCTTCGGTCAGCCCCACCGCGCCAATGGGCGGGCGGCAAAATACGGCGGACGCCACATCGGCATGATCGAAACTGGTGGGCGCATTCATGAATTCCGTTGCGGCGAAGGCTTGGGCTTCGCGGATGGCGACGGGCGTCAGATTGATGCGGTCGGTGACATCGCCGACGGCGAAAATCGACGGGACGTTGGTGCGCGAATAAGCGTCCACCGCCACCGCGCCGCGCGCATTGAGGCGCACGCCGACGGCTTCGAGGCCGAGCCCTTTGGTGTTGGGCTCGCGCCCGATGGCGAACATCACTTGATCGACTTCGAGCTGCACGTTGTTGCTGAGCCAGGCGAGACGGCGCCCGTCTGGCAGCGGTTCGATTTTCTTTAAGACAGCGTTGGTGATGATGTTCACGCCGCTTTGTCGCAGCTCGGCCTGCACATGCGTGCGGATATCAGCGTCGAAGCCCCGCAGAATTTGATCGCCGCGGTAGAGCAAGGTGGTTTCCACGCCGAGGCCGGAGAAGATGGTGGCGAATTCAACCGCGATGTACCCACCGCCGGCGATGACAATGCGTTGGGGCAACTTTTCCAGCAGAAAAGCGTCGCTGGAAGTGATGCCCAGCTCCTGGCCCTTGAGTTCAATGGGGCGATAGGTGTGCCCGCCTGTGGCGATCAGGATGCGCTCGGCGCTGAGCGCGGCGCGGGCCTGTTCAAGCCGCACGTTATTGACATCGAGCACGACGGCGCGGTCTTCGAAGATAGTGACGCCCGCGGCCTCT
The DNA here is from genome assembly GCA_031379565.1 of Alphaproteobacteria bacterium. Classification (GTDB taxonomy): domain Bacteria; phylum Pseudomonadota; class Alphaproteobacteria; order Caulobacterales; family Aquidulcibacteraceae; genus Vitreimonas. The sequence goes on along the minus strand of JANNFH010000481.1, from coordinate 578 downwards.
AGGTTGCTGCGGTATAGGCCCGAGAGCCGGCCTATCTCGGCCTGCACATTGTCGCGTAAAATCGGCCAATCGAAGCGGGCCCCATCGACGCTCCAGCCAAAGCCTTTGGCGTCGCGAAACGTCTGGCTAAAATCAGAGGCGTAGACCAAGAGCTTTTTCGGCACGCAGCCGCGAATGACGCAGGTGCCGCCGATGCGGTGATCCTCTGCGACGGCGACACGCGCGCCTGCTTTGGCCGCCAACCGCGCCGCGCGCACCCCGCCCGAGCCGGCGCCGATAACGAAGAGATCGTAATTAGATTGCGGCATGGCCGCCCTGGCGAAGCTGGTTCATCCCCAGACTATCGGCATGCGCCGGCGCCCGCGCAAGCGGGGCTGGCGCGGCGAAGGCAAATCAGGACTGGCGCGCGCGGCTTAGGAAGTGTCGGCCGAAGCGGCTTGCGCGGCGAACGCGGAAAAGATTGCCTGCGCCGGCGCACGGCGCGGACGGATCGGGCGGCGGCGGGACAGACCGCGCGCGAGACGGCGCGCGAGCGCGGCAATGTGCGGTTCGGGATTGGCGAGCACGTTGGTCAGGGT
>JANNFH010000458.1:0-2295 GCA_031379565.1 Alphaproteobacteria bacterium | reverse complement strand
GATGAATTCCTTGGTGGCGATGGCGAACTCGCGCTCGCAGCCCTCTTCGTGGCTCGATGAGGTGCGCAGCTTGGTCGGCCAGTAGGGCCACACCAGCGGCTTGTTTTCCTGTTCGGGCGGCATGGGCAGCAGCTCGAACTGCGTCACGCTCTTAGCGCCATGGCGGTTGCTCGTGCCCACGCAGTCGCTGCCGGTGTCGCCGCCGCCGATCACGATCACGTGCTTGCCATCGGCGCGCAGCTGGTTCTTGACCTTGACGCCGGCGTTGACGTGGTTCTGCTGCGGCAGGAATTCCATCGCGAAGTGCACGCCGGCCAGGTCTCGGCCGGGTACTGGCAGGTCGCGCGACTGTTCCGCGCCGCCGGCGAGCAGCACGGCGTCGAACTGTTGTTTCAGGTCGGCCGGCGTGACATGTTGGTCGGCCATGCTCGTCACCTTGCTGCCGGCAGGCAACTCGCCGACCAGCACACCGGTGCGGAACACCACGCCCTCGGCTTTCATTTGCTCCACGCGCTTGTCGATGTGCGACTTCGCGAGCTTGAAGTCGGGAATGCCGTAGCGCAGCAGTCCGCCGACGCTGTCGTTCTTCTCGAACACCGTCACCGAATGGCCGGCGCGCGCGAGTTGCTGCGCGGCGGCCAGCCCGGCCGGGCCCGAACCGACGATCGCCACCCGTTTGCCGGTGGCCTGCTTCGCCTTGCGCGGCTGCACCCAGCCCTCGGCCCAGGCGCGGTCGATGATGGCGTGTTCGATGCTCTTGATGCCCACCGCATCGTCATTGACGTTCAGCGTGCAGGCGGCTTCGCAAGGCGCGGGGCAAATGCGGCCAGTGAACTCGGGGAAATTGTTGGTGGAGTCCAGAACGTCGAACGCGTTGCGCCAGTAAACGCGGAACACCAGGTCGTTGAAGTCGGGAATGATGTTGTTGACCGGGCAGCCGCTGGCGCAGAACGGCGTGCCGCAGTCCATGCAGCGAGCGCTCTGGATCTTGGCGTCGTCTTCCTTCAGCGTGATGACGAATTCGTCGTAATTCCTGACCCGCTTCGCGACCGGCTCATAGCCTTCTTCGAGCCGCTCGTACTCCATGAACCCGGTGACTTTTCCCATCTCGTTCCCGATTGATTTTCAAAAGGCGCGCGGCTACTTGGCCGGGACGAATTTTTCAGCCTTGTCGGCGCTGCGTCGCTGGGCAGCGATTTCGGTGGCTACGGTGGTTGAGCTCTCCACCTTGGTGATGGAGCGCGCCTTTGCCGCAAGCTCGGCCAGCGCGCGCTTGTATTCGCTCGGGAACACCTTGACGAATTTGGCGCGCGACTCGGCCCAATGGTCGAGGATGTGGCGCGCGCGCAGGCTGCCCGTCCATTTGTAGTGGCTCTCGACGAGGCGCCGCAATGCCGCTTCATCGGTGCTGCCTTTGTGCCAGAGGGCCCGGTCGAGGTTCGCTTCCTGTTCGGCGCTCGTGGTCACCGGGTTGAGCGAGACCATCGCGGTGTTGCAGCGGCGTGCGAACTGGCCGTCTTCGTCAAAGACATACGCAATGCCGCCGCTCATGCCGGCGGCGAAGTTGCGTCCGGTATTGCCGAGCACGACCACGGTGCCACCGGTCATGTATTCGCAGCCATGGTCGCCGGTGCCTTCGACGACGGCGGTCGCACCCGACAGGCGCACCGCGAATCGTTCGCCCGCCACGCCGCGGAAAAAGGCTTCGCCACTGGTGGCGCCGTAGAGCACGGTGTTGCCGACGATGATGTTGGCGGTCGAGTCACCGCGGAAGTCGATGCTGGGCCGGATCGCGATGCGCCCGCCGCTCAGGCCCTTGCCGGTGTAGTCGTTCGCGTCGCCGATCAGGTACAGCGTGATGCCCTGGGCCAGGAAGGCGCCGAAGCTCTGCCCACCGGTGCCTTCCATCTGGATGAAGATGGTGTCGTCGGGCAGACCCTGCGGATGCGCGCGCACCAGTTCGCCCGACAGCATGGCGCCCACGGTGCGGTTCACGTTGCGGGTGGCTTCGATGAATTGAACCTTCTCGCCACGTTCCAGCGCGCCCCTGCTCTTTTCGATGAGCTTGACGTCGAGGGCGCGCGCCAGGCCGTGGTCTTGTTCGCTCGTCTGCCGGCGTGGCACATCGGCGGGCACTGCCGGAAGGTGGAACACGCGGCTGAAGTCCAGGCCCTTGGCTTTCCAGTGCGCAATGCCCTTCTTGGTGTCGAGCAGGTCGGCGCGGCCGATCAGGTCTTCGAACTCGCGAATGCCCAATTGCGCCATGATGCTGCGCGCTTCTTCGGCGACGAAGAA
>JANNFH010000410.1:0-14533 GCA_031379565.1 Alphaproteobacteria bacterium | reverse complement strand
GCTGGTGCTTGAAGCGGATGCCGGCGAATTGATGGCGCAACGCCTGTTGGCGGAGCGGCGCGCGGGGAGCGAAAGCCTTCGCATCGGCCTCGGTCCCGCGCACCTTGCGCTTGAGCCAGGCGATCGCGTGGTGCTGGAAGGCGCTTTGGATAGCTTCGAAATCTCACGCATCGAGGACGCCGAGACCCGTCAGCTCAGCTTGCGCCGCCTGCGCGCGGGCGGTGCGGCGCTGCTGAGCCTCGCCGACCCGGGCGCGCCGGCGCCGCCCATCTTTGCGCCGGCGCCAGCGTTTTCAGTGCTTGACTTGCCCCCGCTTCCTGGTTCGGAGAACGACGAGCGGCCGCTGGCCGCTGCGTTCGCTTCGCGATGGGCCGGTGCGCACGATATCTACGCCGGCGCCAGCGACGACGCGCTGACGCGGCGCTGCCGCGTCACGCAGCCGGCGATCATGGGCGAATTGCTTTGGGCGCTGTGGCCCGGGCCAGCCGATCGGTGGGACGAAGCCAATCGCGTTCGGATCAGGCTTTACGGGGGGGCTCTGGCGAGCGTTTCCAAGAGCGCGGTGCTGAACGGCGCCAATGCCTTCGCCATTGAGAGCGCTGCGGGCGAATGGGAAATCGTGCAGGCGCGCGACGCGGTGCTGGTTGCGCCCAATGAGTACGAGTTGAGCGGATTTCTGCGCGGTCAGCTCGGCAGTGCGCACGCCATGCGCGCGCCGCATCCGGTGGGGACGCGCCTTATCAAGCTGAACGCCCGGCTGGGCCGCCTGCCGATCGCGGCGCACGAATGGGGAGATGCGCTCAGCTTCGCCGCGCCGCCTTCCGGCGCCGCATCGAGCGATCCGCGCGCCACCCGCGAGACATTGGCGCTGCCCCACGCCGGTGCGCGGCCTTGGGCGCCGGCGCAGTTGAAGGCGCGGCGGCTTTCCACCGGCGCTGTCCAGGTCAATTGGCTCCGCCAAGCCCGCCGCGGCGGCGATTATTGGGGTGCGGGCGATCCCGCGCTCGACGTGCCGGTGGAGGGCTATGAACTCGATATATTCAATGGTTCGAGTGTGGTGCGCAGCCTTTTCCCCGCTGCCCCGGTCTACCTCTATTCCGCAGCCGATCAGACCGCCGATTTCGGGGCGCCGCCGGCCTCGTTGCACCTGTGCGTCGCCCAATTAGACGCTGCGGGCGCCCCTGGCTTGAATACGGAGTTAACCATAGCGTTATAGTGCTGCCGCTTTCGCGGTATTGAATAGAGTGCGGGCAGAATCGGCCCCGGAGCGTTGTTGAGAGCTTGAGCTGGGACCCATACGCCGCCCTCGGCCTCGGCCGCACCGCGACCGCCGACGATATTCGGCGGTCGTATCGCAAGCTCGCCAAAGAGTTGCACCCTGACATTCGCCCCGGCGACAAGGCTGCCGAAGATCGCTTCAAGCGCGCGACGGCCGCCTTCAACATGCTGAGTGACCCGGTCACCAAATCGCGTTTCGACCGCGGTGAAATCGACGCTGACGGCAATGAACGTATGGCCTTCGGCTCGCGCCCGCACGCGCGCCAAGGCGCGCGCGCGGCCGCCGGCGCTGGCGCAGGCGGCGCTGAATTCGACCTTGGCGACATCTTCTCCGACCTGTTCGGCTCTGGCGCCGGCGGCCAGCGCGCCTATTCGCGCATGCGCGGGCGCGACATCCGCTTTACCCTGGACATCGATTTCCTCGACGCCATCAACGGCGCCAAGAGACGAGTTTCGCTGGCCGAAGGCCGCATCCTCGATGTCAACATTCCCCCCGGCGTCGAAAGCGGCCAAGTGCTGCGCCTGAAAGCCCAAGGTGGGCTCGGCGTGCAGGGCGGCCCGCCCGGCGATGCTTTGGTGGAGCTCAACGTTCGCCCGCACGCGAGTTTTCGCCGCGAGGGCCAAGACATCCACATGGACCTCAACATTTCGCTGACAGAAGCCGTTGAGGGCGCCCGCGTGCAAGCGCCGACCCCGGGCGGTCCGGTGGCCTTGACCATACCGGCGGGCGCCAATTCCGGTATGACCCTGCGCTTGAAGGGCAAAGGCGTCGCCGGCCACGGCGACCAATTCGTGCGCCTGCTGGTGGTGCTCCCCGAGCATTTCGACGAGGACCTCAAGAAATTCGTCAAAAAGTGGAACAAGCGCGATTACACCCCGTCTAGGCCGGCGGGCTGAGCCACAGCGGTTCGCGGCCCAGGGGAAGATTGTTCAGGCCCCATTCAGTGGGCGTCAGTTAAACCCCATCCCATGAATATCCACGCTCTCTTGCTTGTGCTGATGCTGGCGATTGCGCCGGCCGCCGCTGCGCAGCCGGGCGGGGACGCGCGCCCGGCCCAGGCGCTCATGATCCAACCCAGCTGGCTCATCCCGGTCCAGGACCGTGGGCGGCGGCAAGATGTTTTGCCGTTGCGGGAGATTGTCAACATGGTGCGCGCCCGGTTTGGCGGCGAACTGATCAGCGCACGGCTTGAGCAGGGCGGGCGCCCCGTCTATGTGCTGCGGTGGCGGATGCCCAATGCCGACGTCCAAGACATTCGCGTCGATGCGGTGAGCGGGCAGTTCAGCTAGACCCATTCCCGATTGGAGTGCCTCACTCCCATCGGGATAAAATGGGTCTAGATCTAAGGATTAGAGCGGTTCACGTCCGAAAACCGCGTAACACTTTTCGGGAACCGCTCTAGAGGACAGCCAATGCGCGTGCTCGTCGTTGAAGATGACAAGAATCTGAGGGACCAGCTTGCCGCCGCACTTGGCGACGCTGGCTATACCGTAGATGTCGCGGACAATGGCGAGGACGGCCAGTTCCTGGGCGAAACCGAACCCTACGATCTGGCCATTCTCGATCTTGGCTTGCCCAAGATCGACGGCCTCTCAGTGCTGAAGGCTTGGCGCAAGCAGGGCCACACTTTGCCAGTGCTGATCCTCTCGGCCCGCGATCGCTGGAGCGAAAAGGTCGAAGGCCTCGATATCGGCGCCAACGATTATCTCACCAAACCCTTCCACATGGCTGAATTGCTGGCGCGCGTACGCGCCCACGTGCGCCGCCAGACCGACCACAAAACCTCGGTGCTGGAAGTGGGAGACCTCCGCCTCAACGCCGCGACAGGCCAAGTCACCGTCAATGGCGCGCCGGTTAAGCTCACCGCCTACCAATACAAGGTGCTCGATTATCTGATGCATCACGCCGGGCGCATCGTTTCCCGTAGCGAACTGACCGAGAAAATCTACAGCCAGGACCACGAGCGCGATTCCAACACCATCGAAGTGTTTATCGGCATCCTGCGCCGCAAGGTCGGCTCGAACCGCATCCTTACCGAGAAGGGTCTGGGCTATCGCTTGATCGATCCCGCGGCGCAGCCTTGAGTCAGCGGCCAAGCGCGGGTTTCGTCGAACGTTTTCGCCAGCTGATCCGGCGTTCGCTTGCGGCGCGCTTCATCGCCATCGCTATTGTCAGCGTCGCCGGGCTGGTATTGGTCGGCTGGATCGCGCTGGCGCAATTCAACCAGCAGCTCTTGCGCATCCTGATCGATCCGGAAATCCAGAGTGTTTCCGATAATCTCATCGGCAATGCCGGCCCAGGCCTTGAGGGCGAGATCGCGCTGCAGGATTTGCCCTACGATCCGCGTTATTTGCAGCCGCTGAGCGGGCGCTATTTCCAAATCGCTCGCCTCAATCCGGGGCGAGCGCCGGACGTACAAGTGATTTCGCCCTCGCTGTTCGACGTCAGCATCCGGCTCGAACCGGAGATGCTGAGCCGGATCGGTGATCCGAATGCCTCAGCTGGCGCGCATTATTTCGACATCGAGGGCCCCGACCGCGAGCCGCTGCGCGTGATCGCCCAGATCGCGCAAATTCCAAACGTTGAGGGGCGCTATCTCTTCCTGGTCGGTGTCGCGCCGCGCGCCATCCTCGCGCCGGCGGCGACCTTGGCTGGCTACGCCTTTGCCGCGTTCGTTGGTTTTTGCGTGCTGATGGTGCTGGCGGTCACCGCCTTGCAAGTGCGTATCGGGCTTGAGCCGCTGCGCCAATTGCGCCGCGACATCGCTAATGTGCGCCGCGGCCAAGCCGAGCGCCTGGCGGAAGAGTATCCCGCTGAGCTGGCGCCGGTCGCGGAAGAATTGAACGCGCTCGTTGATCACAACCGCGAAGTAGTCGAGCGCGCACGCCGCCATGTCGGCAATCTCGCGCACGCACTGAAAACCCCGATCGCGGTGTTGAAGAACGCCGCCGCCGATTCCGCAATGGGCGATGGCGTCGTCCGGCAATCGATCGAGGAGATGGAGGGTTTCGTTGAGCGGCAATTGCGCCGCGCCCGCGTGGCGGCCCGGGCTGAGGCCCGCGCCGGCGCACAGGCGCCAACCATCGGCTACCGCACGCCAGTGAAGCAGAACCTCACAGACCTCGTCTTCATGATGGAGCAAAAATACGATCACCACAAAGCCATCGACATTACCCTCGATGCTGAAGCGGATGTGACCTTCCGCGGCGAGCGCGAAGACCTGCTCGAAATGGCCGCGAACCTGGTGGACAACGCTTGCAAATACGGCCGCAGCATCGTGCAAGTACGGCTGCTGGCGCCAGCGGCGCCGGGCGGTCTGCTCGAAATCGTTGTCGAGGATGATGGACCGGGGTTGTCGGAAACCGATCTCGCGCGCGCCATGGCGCGCGGCGCGCGCCTCGACGAAGCCGCGCCCGGCCAAGGCTTGGGGCTCTCCATCTTGAAAGAGACCGTCGATCTTTACGCTGGCGAACTGAAGTTCGAGCGCAGCGCTTTGGGCGGGCTCAAAGCGCGGCTGCGGCTTCCCGCCACGGATTGAGGCAAAGCCCGCAAGCCGCTAAGCCGGCGCTGTGGTATCCTCTTATCTGCTATTTTTCGTTGGTGCGGTGCTGTGCGCCGCCGCCGCCGCGTGGGTGCTGCGCGCGTATCGCCGCGCCGACGGCGGCGCGACGGTGCGCGCGGCGCCGGCTTTCATCGCTTGCGGGTTTGTGATCGGGGCCGCGCTGGCGACCTATCTTGTCATTGGCAGCCCAAGCCTCCCTGGCGCTCCCTTCGCGGCGCGCCTGGCCGCGCTAAAGCATCGCGATCCCACTTCCTTCACGGCCGATGAGGCCTTGGCGATCTTGTCCCAAGCCGCCCGCGACAATCCCGGCGATCCCCGTCCATTGTTCTATTCCGGCCAAGTGCTCTTGGATTCGGGGCGGGCTGAGGACGCGGCTCGCGTCTTCGATGCGGCGTTGCGGCGCGATCCGAGCAACGCTGAAGCCATGCTTGGCATGGGCCGCGCCATGGTGCGCATCGATGAGGGCCGGGTATCGCCAGAGGCGCTCGCCCTGTTCGAGCGCGCGGGTGCGGCAAGTGACGATCCCGTGCCCTGGGTGTACCAAGCGATGGCGGCGATGCAGGAGGATCGCGCCGCCGACGCGCAACGCTTGTGGGGGCAAGCTTATGCGCGCATGGCGCCGGACGATCCGCGCCGAGCGATGGCGCAGCGGATGAGCATTGGGGCGGGTGAATAATGCGGCGGCGGGATCAAAGGCTTATTGTCGTAGGCGCTGCCGGCGTTCTGCTGGCGCTGGCGGCTTGGCTCACCGTTACAGGATTGAGCCGCTCGGTGGTGTATTTCTACTCACCGTCCGAACTTGAGGCGAAGGCCGCGCCTGGGCGAACGGTCCGGCTCGGCGGGTTGGTTCAGAGCGGCAGCGTTCATCACGACGACAGCGGCGCGATTTACTTTGTCGTGACCGACGGCGAGGGCGCCACCGCGGTGCGTTATGCCGGCGTGTTGCCAGATCTGTTTCGTGAGGGCCAAGGCGTCGTGACCGAGGGCGTATACCAGCCCGACGCAGTGTTCGAGGCGACCAACGTTCTGGCCAAGCACGATGAAACCTACATGCCGCGCGAAGTCGCCGAAGCGTTGAAACAGCGCGGCGAGTGGAAGGGGCCGAATTGATTCCCGAGCTTGGCTCGTTCGCAATGGCGCTGGCGCTGGCGTTGAGCTTCGCGCAAGGCGCGCTTGGCTTGGCCGCTTTGGGTCGCGCGCCCCGCGTCGCCGCCGCTGCTTCGAGCGCGCAAGCGGTCGCCCTTGCTGTGGCGCTGGCGTTCGCTTGCCTGATCGCCGTGTTCGTGGGTTCGGATTTTTCGGTCGCGGCGGTCACCGCCAATTCGCACACCGATAAGCCGCTGATTTACAAGATTGCCGGCGCGTGGGGAAACCACGAAGGCTCAATGCTGCTGTGGTGTTTAGTATCCGGCGGTTTTGGCGCCGTGCTGGCCTCGACGCGCGGCGCGCAAGAGCAGGGCTTATGGTCCAAGGCGATTGGCGTTCAAGGGCTCGTGACCGCGGGCGCCCTGGCTTACACGCTGCTTCTCTCCAACCCATTCGCACGCCTCGATCCCGCGCCCTTACAAGGCCACGGCCTCAATCCGCTGCTGCAGGACCCTGCGCTCGCGGCGCATCCGCCGATGCTCTATCTCGGCTATGTCGGCATGAGCGTGCCGTTTTCGCTGGCGATCGCGGCGTTGATTGAAGGCAAGGCCGATCAGGCCTGGGCGCGCGCGCTGCGACCGTGGACCCTCATCGCCTGGACCTGCCTTACGCTCGGCGTCGCCCTTGGTTCGTATTGGGCCTATTACGAACTGGGTTGGGGCGGCTGGTGGTTTTGGGACCCGGTTGAAAATGCGAGCTTCATGCCTTGGCTCGTCGCTTGCGCCCTGGTGCATTCAGCCATCGTCACCGAACGGCGTGGTTCGCTCGCCAGCTGGACCATTCTGCTCGCCATCCTCGGCTTCGGCCTGGCGCTGCTGGGCACGTTTCTGGTGCGCTCGGGCGTGCTGACGTCGGTGCATGCGTTCGCTGTTGATCCAAAACGCGGCATCGCCGTGCTGGTGTTGCTCGGCATTACGCTCGGCGTTGGGCTTGGCCTCTACGGCTGGCGCGCGCACCGCCTGACGCGCCCGTCCGGCTTTGCCGCCATCAGCCGCGAGAGCATGCTGGTGTGGAACAATTTTGGTTTAGCGGTCGCAGCCGGCGTAGTGTTGATCGGCACGCTCTACCCGTTGATCGTCGAAGCTGTGGGCGGGGGGCTCATCTCCGTTGGTCCGCCCTTCTTCAATCTTACGGTAGGCCCGCTGCTCGGCGCTCTTTTCTTGCTGTTGCCGTTTGGGCCGATGTTGGCCTGGCGCAGCGGCGATTTCGCCGCCGCGTCCAAGCGCTTGGCGCCCGCCGCGCTGCTGGCGCTGGTGACGCTTGCTGTTGCACTGGCGCTGACGCAATGGCGTGCCTACGCGGCGATCGGGCTGGCGCTTGGCGTCTGGCTGATCGCCGGCGGGCTCATCTATCTCGGTTTACGCATCACGCGCGGAGAGGGTCGGGTGCTGGCGAAAATCGCGGTGCTGCCGCTCAGCGTCTGGTCGATGAGCCTCGCCCACACCGGCGCCGGCGTGCTCACGCTCGGCGCCATCGCCGAGACCGCGTTTCGCGCCGAGCAGACCGTTGCGCTCGCGCCCGGCCAAGGCGTTACGTTCGCCGGCCGCCGCATCACGCTGCTTGAGGTTGGCGATGTCGAGGGGCCGAACTATAACGCGACCCGCGCTCAATTCCGCATCGATCGCGGCGACAACACCAATCGCTTGAATGCGGAGCGGCGCTATTTCATGACCGCGCCGGCGCCGACCACAGAAGTCGGCATTCTTAGCGGTTTTGATGGCGATCTTTATCTGGCCCTCGGCGAAGCCGTGCGCAGCAGTGCGCCGCAAGCATGGGGCGTGCGGCTCTATTTCAATCCGCTGGTTCAGCTCATATTCCTCGGCGCCATCATGATGGCGCTCGGCGGTATTCTCAGCCTCCTGGCCTTGTCCCGGCGCAAGCGGATCGCGCCATGAACCTCCTTCTCGCCCTCGCCGCCGCTCTCTCTCTCTCGCTAGCCGATCCGGCGCAGGAATCGCGCGCGCGCGCGCTCGACGCGGAGATACGCTGCGTCGTGTGCCAAAACGAACCAATCGCCCAATCCACCGCCGAGGTGGCCGCGGACATGCGCGCGCTGGTGCGCGAGCGCATCCAAGCCGGCGACAGCGATTCTGAAATTCGCGAGTTCTTCCGCGTGCGCTATGGGGATTTCGTGCTGCTCCGGCCGCCGATGGATTCCCGGACTTGGGCCTTGTGGGCGGCGCCCTTATTGCTGCTCGTCCTCGGCGGCCTGGCGCTGTGGCCGGGTCGGCGGCTGGGGCGAAGCCGCGACATCTTCACCCCCGAGGAAGGCGATCGCTAAACCGCGCCACTTGGTCGCTTGTCCTTAAAAATGCCGCCGTGTTCCGCCTCAATTGATCCTAACTTCGCCCAAAACCGTCCATACGGGGTCTGGTGGCCAAGCCCCTATCGTGCAGGGGCTTGAATCGCCAGGTTTCAAGGCTCAGCCTCCCAGCGTCACAAAGGAAAACGAATGTCTGAGGCCTCTTCCGCAAAATTTCTCCGCTCCGGCCTGATTGCTGGCGGTGCAGCCTTGGCGCTGTTTGCCGGCTTGGCGGCGGCGCCGGCTTTGGTCTCGCGCCCAGCTGACGCGCAGGAAATTGTGGTCGCCCCGCCGGCGGGCGCGCCGATGAGCTTTGCCGACCTGATCGAGCGGGTGCGCCCGGCGGTGGTGTCGATCTCGGTGCGCCAGCGCCCGAGTGAGGCGGGCGGACCAGCCGTTGAAGGCTTGCCGCCCGGTTTCGAAGAATTTTTCCGCGGCCAGCCGGGCCGTCCAGGCCCCGCGCCGACGGCGCTTGGTTCGGGCTTTTTCATCGACGAAAACGGCACCATCGTCACCAACCACCACGTCGTCGAAGGCGCCGAGGAAATTACGGTTCGCACCAGCGACGGGCGCGACCTGCAGGCCGATCTGATTGGCTCGGACGAGCCCACCGATATCGCGGTTTTGCGGATCCGCGGCGGCGGGCGTTTCCCGTTCGTGACCTTGGATGACGCACGCCACGTCCGTGTCGGCGATTGGGTTGTGGCTGTCGGCAATCCGTTCGGCCTTGATGGCACGGCGACAGCCGGCATCGTCTCAGCCATTGGTCGGCGTGACGCCGGCTCGTCGGCGTACGTCGATTATATGCAAATCGATGCGCCGATTAACCGCGGCAATTCAGGCGGGCCGACGTTCGACCTGCGTGGCAATGTCATCGGCGTCAACAGCGCGATCTTCTCGCCCACCGGCGGCAATGTCGGCATCGGCTTTGCCATCCCATCCGAAACGGCGGCGACTGTCGTGAGCCAGTTGCTCCAGGGCGGCCACGTCACGCGCGGCTGGATCGGGGTTTCGATCCAACCGCTCGACAGCGATATCGCTCGCAGCCTTGGCCTTGAGAATTCGCGCGGCGCGCTTGTCGCCAGCGTCGTGCCGGAAAGCCCCGCCGCGCGCGCAGGCTTGTTGCAGGGCGATGTCATCCTCAATTTCGATGGCGTCGATATCGCCGACAATCGTGACCTGACCCAACGCGTCGGCGCCTCGCAGATCGGCCGCAATCTGCCGATGCAGGTGCTGCGCTCGGGCTCACGGCGAACGCTGAATATTCGCCTGGCGGAGCGGCCCGCCGAACAAGTGCTGGCGTCCCGCGATGGCGGCTCGGCGGAAACGCCAGAATCCGGCAACGTCGGCGAAGGCGTGCTTGGTGTCGCGGTGCGGCCAATGAATGCGGACGATCGCCAACGGCTGGAGCTTGACGCCAATGAAAGCGGTGTTGTCGTCACGGGTGTCAACCCGACGAGTGATCTCGCCGAGAAGGGCTTGCGCCCAGGCGATGTGATCTTGCAGGCGGGCGGTCGCGCGGTGCGGACCTCGGCAGAGCTTAACACTGCCGCAGAAGCGGCCCGTCGGGCCGGCCGGCCGTTGCTCTTGCAGGTCGAGGGCCGCACGGGCCGGCGTTTCATCGCCACCGAAACTGGGGCAGGCTAAACGGAACGGAGCGTTCACTAATGCGTGTGCTGGTGGTCGAGGACGACGCGGACATGGCCGAGAGCCTTCGGGCTTCTCTGATCGGCGACGATCATCATGTCGAATTGGCAAGTGACGGCGAAGCCGGCGAAGACCTTGCGTTAAACGGCGCGTTCGATGTGATCGTACTCGACCGCATGCTACCGAAAAAGCAAGGCGTGTCGGTGGTGCGGGATCTTCGGGGCAAGGGCGTGTCGACGCCCGTGCTGATCTTGTCCGCGCTGCATGACGAGGATCACCGGGTCGAGGGCCTCAATGCCGGCGCCAACGATTATCTTGGCAAGCCGTTTTCGACCCGCGAGTTGTTGGCCCGAGTGCGCGCGCTCTGGAACGGGCGCGCCCAAGAGCCACAGACCCGGCTCCAAGTCGCCGATCTGGAGATGGATTTGCTCGCCCGCACGGTGAAGCGCGGCGGCAAGAAGCTCGACTTGCAGCCGCGCGAATTTCGCTTGCTCGAATACCTGGTTCGCCATTCCGGCCAGACGGTGACGCGAAAAATGCTGCTCGAAAATGTCTGGGACTATCATTTCGACCCCCAAACCAACGTGATCGATGTGCACATTTCGCGGCTCCGCTCGAAAATCGACCGCGACTTCGCCCAAACTCTTTTGCACACGGTGCGCGGGTCGGGTTATCGACTGGAGGGATGAGGCCCCGCCTCGACGCGCTCCTTCGCACGACCACGTTTCGGCTTGCTTTGGTGCAAGCCGGGATCGTTTTGGCCTTCGTCGTCGCGCTGCTTGTCTATGTCTATTTCGCCACCGTCGGCCAGCTGATCCGCGATTCCGACGATCTGGCGGATCAGGAATTCGCGGCGCTTGAGCGCGCCTACACTGAAGGCGGCATTCGCCGGCTTGACCAGGAAGTGGTGGAGCGCGCCGCCCGCCAAGGCCCGATGCTCTACATTCTCGCCGAAGGCGACGGCGCCGTGACCACAGGCGACTTTCAGCATCTGCCCGAGCTTCCGGGCGAAACCTCACAACGCATCGATTTCGAGTTCGAACGCATCGGCGATGCCGGTGAACCCGTGCATGGGCGCGCGCGCGGCCGGGTTGGGCGCTTGCTAGGCCAGCCGATTTTGCTGGTGGCCCGCGATCTGGGCGACAGCGCCATCATCACCGGGCGCATCACCCGAGTGTTGTGGACGGTCGCGGTGCTCGGCGTGATCTTGTCCGTCGTCAGCGGGCTGCTTGCCAGCTGGCAGGCGGCGCGGCGCGTGGAGTCTCTTTCTCACACGGCGCGCGACGTCATGGCTGGAGATCTGACACGGCGCGCGCCCGTTCTGGGCGCCGGCGATGAGTTCGACGCGCTGGCCGGAGACATGAACGCGATGCTCGACCGGATCGAGCAATTGGTGCAAACGACGCGCACCGCGGGCGACGCCATCGCCCACGATCTGCGCTCGCCGCTGACACGGTTCCGCTCGAAACTCGAATCCGCGCTTGAGGCGCAGCCGGATTCAGACGCCGATCGTGAGGCGCTGCGCAAAGCGGTGTTCGAAGCTGATCGACTGCTCGATATGTTCCAGGCCGTGCTCAAGCTGGCGCGGGTGGAAACGGCGGGCAATTGGCGCTTTGAGCGCGTCGATGTCACTGCCATTATGCAGGAATTGGTGGAATTCTATCAGCCGGCGGCGGAGGAGCAGGGCCTCAGTTTCGCCGGCGCGGTTGGCGCGCAGCTGGCGCTGCGCGGCGATTCCGGTTTGGTGACGCAAGCCATCTCGAACCTGATTGAAAACGCGCTCAAATACACGCCGGTGGGCGGCAAGATCGAAGTGCGCGCCCTCAAGCGCGCCGATGGGCGGCTTGAGCTCGCGGTGTTCGACGATGGCCCCGGCGTTCCGCCCGGGGATCGCGAGCGCGTGCTCGAACGGTTTGTGCGGCTCGAAACGGCGCGCTCGACGCCGGGTGTGGGCTTGGGCCTGAGCTTGGTCTCGGCGGTGGCGCGGTTGCACCGCGGCGGCCTGCACTTGCGAGACGGCATTGGTGCAGAGGGCGCTGGGCTTGGGGCCGTGCTGGTGCTTCCAGGGTTTGATCAGGGCCGCGCGGTATGATTGTCCCGCTTGCCCCCGCGATCGCCGTCGGCGCCGCGCCGGCGCCATTTCGCGGCTCGCCTTGGGAGGGGGCCGCGGCGGCGGCGCATGAATGTGCGCCCTACCTCGCGCGCCTAATGCAGCGGCGCGCAGATATCATGGCAACGCCAGACGCAGCATGGCCCGAGCGGTTGGCGAACGAAGCGATCGCCGCCGCGGCGGAAATCGCGCGTGACCCGCCGGTTCTCGCCGAGGGCATGCGCGCGCTCAGGCGCGCGAAGGATGCAACGCACCTGGCCTGCGCCATCGCTGATCTTGCCCAAGCCTGGCCGCTTGCACGCGTCACCAGCATTCTAACCGCCTTTGCAGACGCATCGGTTCGCGCCGCCTTGGCGCTCGCAGCACGCGAGCTGGGCGTGCGGGGAGAGATCGCGCCCGCGCCATGGGATGCGCCGACAGGACCGGCGCCTGGGTTCGCCATCATCGCCATGGGAAAAATGGGGGCGCATGAACTCAATTATTCGAGCGACATAGATTTCTCGATATTCTTCGATCCCGCGGGGCTTGCGTCGGCTGGCGCGCGTGAGCCTCGTGTCGCGGCGGTGCGTCTGGTGGCGCCGCTCGTCAAAGCGCTCGAAGAAATTACGCCCGATGGTTATGTGTTTCGCACCGATCTGCGGCTCCGGCCGGACCCGGGGTCGACCCCCGTGGCCGTGTCGATCGCATCGGCGGCGCATTATTATCAGTCCCTGGGTCAGAATTGGGAGCGCGCCGCCTTTATCAAAGCCCGTGCGGCCGCGGGCGACCTTGAAAGCGGGCGCGCCTTTCTCACCGAATTGCAGCCCTTCATCTGGCGCAAGCACCTGGATTTCGCCGCCGTGGCGGACGTGAAATCGATCAAGCGCCAAATCCTTTCGGCCCATAAGAGTGCGGAGCTGGACGACCCGGTTTTCGACCTCAAGCTCGGACGCGGCGGCATTCGTGATATCGAACTGTTCGCCCAGACGCAGCAATTAATCCTCGGCGGTCGCGATCGGAGCCTGCGCACCTCCGGTACAATCGCCGCGTTGGACGCGCTCGCACGCTCTGGCGCGATCGCCGAGACGGCCAGAGACGCCCTGCGCGAGGCGTATGAGTTCTTCCGGCAAGTCGAGCATCGCATCCAAATGCTTGAAGATGCGCAGACCCATCGCGTGCCCGCCGATCCTGAAACCCGTGCCCGCCTCGCGGCGCTTTGTGGCTTTGACTCGTTGGCCAGTTTCGAGCGCATACTCGTGCATCAACGCGGCATCGTTGCTGAGATCGACCACCAATTGTTTGGTCGCAGCGAAAGCTTGGCCGATCCGATGGGGAGCCTCAGCTTTACCGGTGTCGAAGATCACCCCGACACGCTGGCCACGATCGCCAAGATCGGCTTCGCCGAGCCGGAATTTGTCAGCCAGACCATTCGCGGTTGGCACCACGGACGCATCCGCGCAATGCGATCCGAGCGCGCGCGCGAATTGCTGACCGCACTGACCCCGCGCCTACTGCGAGCCTTCGCGGCGACTGGCGACGCGGACCGGGCGTTCACGCGCTTCAATCTGTTCTTCTCCCAGCTTTCCGCGGGGGTGCAGGTGCTGGCCTTGCTGGAAGCCAGACCCAGCCTGCTCGATCTGCTCGCGCGCTTGCTGGCCTTGGCGCCGCGCCTGGCGTCGGCGCTGGCGGGGCGTCCCGCGCTGATGGACGCTATGATTGAGCGACGGTTCGCGCGGCCATTGGCGGAAGATGCGCCCGGAATTCGCGGCGCGGAATTGCTTCAGCGCGTGCTTGAAGCGGATTCGTTCGAGGCGCGCCTCAACGAAGCGCGCCGGTTCCAGCGCGAGGAGGCGTTTCGCATTGGCGTGCAAGTGCTCGAGGGCGCGGCGAGCGCGGAGGACGCGGGCGCGGCGCACTCGGATTTGGCGGAGGCTTGCGTCATTGCCATGGCCGAGGCGGCGCTGATTGAAACCGAGCGCACTTCCGGGCCGGCGCCCGGCGTTTTCACGGTGCTGGCGCTTGGTAAGTTCGGCGGTCGCGAATTGGCGGAAGGCTCCGATCTCGACCTCATCATTGTGTTCGAAGAGACCGAGCGCTCCGAATTTTACGCCCGCTTCACCCAACGCCTGATCAGCGCCTTGTCGGCGCCGACCGAGGAGGGCGCGCTCTATGAGATCGACACCCAATTGCGGCCCTCGGGGTCGAAAGGCCCCGTGGCGGTGCGGCTGTCTTCGTTCGAACGCTATTACAACGAAGAGGCGTGGACCTGGGAGATGTTGGCGTTGACGCGGCTGCGTCCGGTTGCGGGTGACGCAGCGTTTGGCGCGCGTGTGGTTGAGGTTGCGAGAGCAGCTTTAGCCCGCCCGCGAGATCGGGGAAAGGCGTTGGCTGAGGTGGCCGACATGCGCGCCAAGATGGAGCGTGAGCGGGGGGCGAAATCTATTTGGGATTTGAAGCTGGCGCCCGGGGGTTTCGTCGACATTGAATTTATCGTGCAGGCGTTGCAAT
>JANNFH010000395.1:0-5594 GCA_031379565.1 Alphaproteobacteria bacterium | reverse complement strand
CGACATAATCGGCCAATTTGAGCGCCGCTTTGGTCGCGATCACTGAATTGCAGCCGTGAGCGATGTTGGCGAAGGGCCCGCCATGGATGAAGGCAGGGTTATTCTCCAGCGTCTGTACCAGATTGGGGACGATGGCGTCCTTCAGCAGCACCGCCATCGCGCCGTGCGCTTTCAGATCGCGCGCGCGGATCGCCCGGCGCTTGGGCGTATAGCCGACGATGATGGCGCCTAGGCGCTCTTTCAAGTCGACCAGGCTTGTCGCCAGGCAAAAGATCGCCATCACTTCGGAAGCGACGACGATGTCGAAGCCATCCTCGCGCGGATAACCGTTCGCCGCGCCGCCGAGCCCAATGTTGATTTGGCGAAGCGAGCGGTCATTGCAATCCAGAACACGCCGCCAAGTGATGCGGCGCACATCGAAATCAAGCTCGTTGCCGTGATGAATGTGGTTGTCGATCAAGGCCGCGAGCAGGTTGTGCGCATGCGCGATGGCGGAAAAATCGCCTGTGAAATGAAGGTTGATATCCTCCATCGGCACGACTTGGGCATAGCCGCCGCCTGCCGCGCCGCCCTTCACCCCGAACACCGGCCCCATCGCCGGCTCGCGCAGGCACACCATCGCCCTCTTGCCTATGCGATTGAGCGCGTCGCCCAGCCCCACCGTTGTCGTCGTCTTGCCTTCACCCGATGGCGTGGGCGAAATTGCCGTGACCAGCACCAATTTGCCGTCCGGCGCATCGCGCAACGAGGCGAGGTAATCGAGCGATACCTTGGCCTTGAAGCGCCCGTACGGTTCCAGTTTTTCCTCTGGAATGCCTAATTTCGCGGCCACTTCTGCGATCGGGCGCATCCGCGCGCCTTGCGCAATCTCGATGTTGCTCAACGCCTTTGGGGCGCACATCTGTTTTCTTGACATTAAGCCCCCTTAGCGGACGCCGCTCGCGCCAGCGCCGCAGCCATTTCGCCGATTGTTTGACGCTTCCAAACACAAGCAATGCATTCCCCGTAATGCCCGATGTCCTCGACGCCAAGACCCTCGGCTCGGTCACAGCTTGGAGCGAGAATGTGATCGAAACGTTCTCCACCATTTGGCGTATGCTGAGTTAGAAGCGTCGGCGTCTCCACGCTGCAAAGCGCGTGCGGGTTCACCGCCGCTCACCCGGCGAAATCCAGCCATTGCGCCGGCTCACGCCAGCCACTCGGCGCTGTCACCCCATGGATCGCAGCGGCCTAGCACCTCGGTCACCGCTGCGCCTTGGGCATAGGTGGTCAAAAAGATGTCGAACATGCGCGGGCTGGCGGGATCAAACGCGCCAAGCTCGGCGGGACGCCAGCCGGTGATGATGTCCACGCCAAGGCGATAGATCGCGCGCTGCGCGCTCGCTTGCAACAAGCATGCATGTAAGGCGATCTGCGCCGCCGCCGGCCATTGATAGAGGCAGTACGAATGCATCACCACGAGCGGCGCGGGCATTTCCTCTAGCAGCGCTGGCAGAGCGAGCATCGCATCGCCGGCGATGGTGCGCAGCGAGGTTTTTGCGCGGTATTCCAGCGCCGCCGCCAATTGCGCGCGCTGCGCCTTCCAATCGGGCGGCGCCAACGCCTCGATCCAGCGCCGCTCGAACGGATCGGACACATCCACCGGATTGAGATCGAGGCCAACCCGGGCGCCAACCCGCGGCGGCGGCCCCGGTTTCGGCCTACCGGCGCCGACGAAATTCGGCGCCGCCACCAAGGGGCGGCTGGCATCGCCGAAGCGCCCGTCGGCGCCGAAATCATATTGATAATGATCGAACAGCGTCAAAAGGCCAGCGCTGCAGCCGATTTCGATCAATGAGAGCGGCTCGCCCACTCTATCGGCGATGACACGTGCGGCCGGGGCGATCAGACCGGCGCGATTGAGGAACGTCGTCTGCACGGTGCGGGTGCAGATCAGCGCCTCTATGGCGGCGCGATACGCCAAGCAAAATGCGCGAAAGTTTGCAAACGCAGCGTCCGGTGATTTGGCGCTAACAGCCAAGCTTGGGAAATAATCCGCGAGCGGATCGCCCGGGTTTTCCGTGAGCACCAGCTCGGCGGCTGAGAACAGCAAATGATCCGGCGGCTGTCCCGGCTGCGCCAACGCGGCCATCGCGCACAGCTCGGCGTCTTCAGCGACCCCGGCGGCGAGCGCGGCATAGAGCGGCGCGCGCATCGCCTTGAACCGGTCGACCGACCCGTGAAAATAGGCGGCCATGTCCATTTGCGGGATTATGGTGCTCATCGGGTTCCCATTCTTGCGCCAACGCCGGGGCTCGGCCGCCTGCGACAAACTACGTGGTTGAAGGTACAGTTTGACGAGATGCGTAGCCAGCGCCTATGCTCGCCTACGAAATCCGGCGAGAATGGTGCGCTCAACGCGCCTTTAGCGCGGCCACGTGCAAACAGTCCAGGAGGCATGAGATGTCGGCAAATGCATCGTTGCGTGATGCTGAGCAGCTCATTCCTTCCGCGCAAACTCTTTACGACCGCGCCCGGGCGATGGGGCCCACGCTCACGGAGCGCGCGAACCGCACGGAAGCGGAGCGCCGCATCCCGGACGAGACCATTGCCGAGATGAGCCAAGCGGGCTTCTTCCGCATCCTGCAGCCGCGTCGTTGGGGCGGCTACGAACTGGACCCGCAGGTCTTCTACAATGTGCAGATCATCCTGGCGGAACATTGCATGTCCACCGCCTGGGTTCATGGCGTGGTCGGCTGCCATCCCTACCAGCTGGGTCTGTTTTCTGACAAAGCACAACGCGAAGTGTGGGGCAAAGACACGAGCGTGCTGGTGTCTTCCTCCTACCAGCCGGTTGGGCGGGTTCAGCGCGTGGAAGGGGGCTTCACGCTAAGCGGCCAATGGGGGTTCTCGAGCGGTTCGGATCATTGCCAATGGGTGTTGCTGGGCGCGATGATCGCCCCCGAAACTCCAGGCGACCCGCCCGACATGCGGACGTTTCTGGTGCCGCGCTCCGACTACAAGATTGTGGATCATTGGCACGTGTTCGGCCTCAAAGGCACGGGCAGCGAAGACATTCTGGTCGAGAATGCGTTCGTGCCGGAATATCGCACGCACAAAGCGATCGACGGATTTTTGTGCCGCAACCCCGGCCAAGCTGAAAACACCGCGCCGCTGTACGCCCTGCCTTGGGCGCAAGTATTTGTGCGCTCGGTCTCGACCGCGGCGATTGGCGGTTTGCGCGGCGCGGTGAAGGCGGCGGTGGAGATCACCAAGTCGCGAATCTCAACCAACACGGGCAAGGTATCCAAAACCGATCCGGTCATGCTCAACACCATCGCCAAGGCCTATGCCCAAGCCGATGAAATGCAGGCCATTCTCGAACGCAATTTCAATAAGTTGATGACGCATGCGCGCGCGGGTGAGGAAATCCCAATGGAGCTGCGCACGCTCTATCGCTATCAATCCGCCACCGTCGTGCGCCGTTGCGCCGCGCTGATCGATGAATTGATGCCGCTGCTCGGGGGGCGCGCGATCTACAATGACAGCCCGGTTGTGCGCTTCTGGCTCGATGTAAACGCGGCGCGCGCGCATGTCGCCAACGATCCGAACAATTTTGGCGCCGATCTGGCGGGCGGCATGATGGGCGAAGCGCCGCAATTCATGTTCCTTTGAGCGCGGGATAAAATGGTGGACGCGGACACGAACTTTCCCAAGGGCGCGGCGCTGGTGTTTGGCGGCAGCGGCGGCATCGGAGGAATTGTCGCCCAGGAATTTGCCCGCGCAGGCGCCGATGTGGCGATTGTATACCGCAAGAAAAAAGATGTCGCAGAGGGCGTCGCCGCGACCGTGGAAGCGCTCGGCAGGCGCGCCTCCATCCATCAAACCGATTTGCGCGACCCCGCGGCCGTCGAGGCGACGATCGCCGCCGCGGCGGAAGCTCACGGCCGGGTGCATACGATTGTGCTGGGCGCCGGCCCGGTGGTGCCGCAGGTCTACCTGGCCGACATGAGCGACAACCAATGGCGCGAGGCGATCGCGACCGAGGTGGAAGGCTGCTTCAACGTGCTGCGCGCCACACTGCCGCGATTGCGCGCCTGGGGCGGCGGTTCATACGTGCATTTGGGCTCGGCGGGACACCTGCGTTGGCCGGACAAGGACGGCCTTTCGGTGGTGCCCAAAGCGGCCAACGAAGCGCTGATGAGGGGCGTCGCGCGCGAAGAAGGCAAGCACGGCATCCGAGCCAACACCGTGCTGGTTGGGGTGATCGACGCCGGCATGTTTCGCGAGCTTTCCGCGCAAGGCGCGTTTGGCGACGATTGGATCGCCGAAACCCAAAAAGCGCTCGCCATCAAACGCTGGGGCCAGCCAGAGGAAGTCGGCCACGCGGCCGTGTTCCTGGCTTCCAACAAAGCAACCTACATCACCGGCCAGCAGATCAGCGTCGCCGGCGGCTATGGCCTGTAAGCGGCGCGCGAGGGCGCCGAATTCCCTCTATGGGCTTGCGGCGCGCCAGCGTTAGCTTGTTCGACGGTTTTCGCAGTCATGAACCAATCCAGGCAACGTATTTTGTGGTCATTACGCCATGGATCGCCACTTTTCGTACGTTTTGACTGGGCCTATCATCACAATTCGTGGACAAAGCAACGCTGCGGCGCGAACCTCTCCGCGAACCTGGCCAGTCGACCGGCCCAATAAAAACAGGCGAAGACATCCGGCGCGCGTATGCTCCGAAGTTGTCGGCGATTAGGGAAGCGGGGCCGGAGCGCCCGGTTGAGGGAGAAACGAGATGTCCAACATGTCCTACAAACGGGGCGTGCTGACGGGGTCGATCGCCCTGGTCGCGGGATTTGCTTCGCCAAGCCTGGCCCAAACTGGCCCCACGGTCGATGAAGTAGTCATCACCGCGCAGCGCTTTGAAGAATCTCTGCGCGACGTTCCCATCTCCGTCGCCGCACTGGACGCCCAGCGTCTTGAAGATCTTGGCATCGACGATCTGAAGGACGTCACCGGGCAGGTGCCGAACCTGTTCATCAACAATTTCAATGGCCGCAGCGACACGGTGCGCCTGTTCATTCGCGGTATCGGGCAAAACGACGTTTCCCTGACACAAGATCCTTCGGTCGCGCTCTACATCGACAACGTCTATGTCGGCTCGGCGATCGGCTCCTCGTTCGACTCGATGGACCTTGAACGGGTCGAAATTCTGCGCGGGCCCCAGGGCACGCTCTACGGGCGCAACTCCACGGGCGGCGCCGTCAACCTCATTCCTCGCCGACCCGAGCTCGGCGAATTCAACGGCATCGCGTCGGTGACTGGCGGCAGTTACGACCTGCAAGCCGGCCGGCTCGGCGTGAACGTGCCGCTGGGCGAGGATTTTGCGGTAAAGTTCGACTACGGGCGCACGCAGCGCGACGGCTGGGTGGAAAACCTGGGGCCGGGTCAAGATTTTTCCACCCAAGACCGTGAGAACGTGCGCGGCGCATTACGCTGGATGCCAAACAGCAATTTCGTCGCCGATTATTCCTACGACTGGTCTCACGTGCGGGACTCCCAGCCGTTCACAACCGCCACTAGCCTCGGAACGTCCAACTCGGTCGGGGTCGGTCCCGATG
>JANNFH010000372.1:0-2305 GCA_031379565.1 Alphaproteobacteria bacterium | reverse complement strand
TCCTGACGGCTCTCCTGCACCCCCATAGCGCCCGCCATCGAAGCGAGCCCGCCCATAGCGCCCATACTCACCACGGTGACGGTCATGTTGGAATCGCCGCGCTGGTAGACAGCCTCGGCTTGGCTGGCGCCCATGCCCATGGCGCCGCCTGAACCGCTCGATAGCGAAGTTTGCGCGAACCCTCCGGGCAAGCTTTGCGGCAGGAAACCCTGCAATTGGGTGGGGTCCATGATCGCGGCAGTGGTTCCCGCCGCGCCGGCGGCGCCGTTGGAAAGGGCTTGGCCCATCTTTTCGAGTTCGCTGAGATCGATGGAGCCGCCGTTTGGCAGCGTCAGTTCGCCTTGCACGCTAGCGCTGGACGCGGGCGCGTTGCTGCCGATCCTCGGCATCATCCCGTTCAAGCCGCCGCTCATCAGCATAACCGAACCGAGCACCATGTTGATGACGAAGCCGAGCACGATGCACACCACGAGAATGGTGGCGAAGTAGCCGACACGCTTGTCTTCCGGCGTCTTCATCAGCCGCGGCAGGCCGATCCAGATCAGCACGAGGGTGTAAATACCCGCCACCATGCCCAGGATGGCGATTGGCGGGAAAATGGCGAGCACGCCGCCAAGAAAGGCGGCTGTCGCGCCATAGACAGCCAATTTGTGCGCCTGCCCTTGATCCTGGACCGAACCGAAATTAGGCGCGAGCGCGTTGGTTACCAGCGCCATGACGAAGATGCCGATGAGTCCAGCCAAGACTTGGACGATGGCGACGACGATGCCCGTCGTCATCGGAATGCGAACCGTGACGCCAAATCCCGAATGGCCGATCAGCGTCGAGCCAATGAAGCCGGCCACCGCAGAAAGGACCAGCAATGGCAACACGTAGCCGGTGTAGAGCTTGCCTACTTCCGCAGGCTCGCCGGCGATGCGGTCCCATTCGGCGCGCGGTTGCAACAGGATGTTCTTGGCGCGATCGACAAGGCCCGGCGCCCCGGCATTGGTTGGTTCGGTGGTCATGAAAGCCTCCCGCTTTTTGATTCTCGCGCGGAAGCTAGACCGTTTTGCAAAAATGTGTTTGTGGTTTTTCGTTGGTAAAGCGGGCCGAACTCAAAGCCGGCCAGCGCCGGTCACACAGCTCGACAGCGAAAACAAAATTACAAACGAAACGAGCCCGGCGATCGCCACCGTCGCGGTGTAGCCGAGCGCGCGGTCCTGCGGCGCCTTCATCAATGCCGGAAGCCCCCGATAAAGCAGGAAAACCGAGGCGGCGATGGCGATGAGCGACAGCCACCAGAGCGGCGGCCAAAGCGAGAACAATCCCGAAAGGAAAGCCGGCGTCATCGCATAGGCGGCGACTTTCTGGCTGGCGAGATCGTTTCGGTCGGCGTCGAAATTTTCCGCCAGCGCGTTGATCAACAGGCCGAGCAGAAACACCATCGCCACGCTGGCCACAAAGCTCACCAGCGCGCCCACCAGCGCATCGTCGAGCGGGGGGCGGACATCGACGCCGCCATAATGCAGGCCGAATGCGTAGGCCCCGATCAAACCGCACAAGGGCGGCACCGCCGCCAACGGCGCGACGTAACCGATCAGGATCGCCTGCACGCTGGTTGCTTCGACGCGGATCTGTTCCCATTCCCGCCTCGGATCGCGCAATAGCCCGTAGGCGCGCGAAAGAATGAACTCAGCCTTGGCCCGCGCCTCCTCAGCGCGCGCGCGCGCATCGGCGGCGCTGAAGCCGCGCGGCGCTTGGCGCTCTTGGTTGTTGTTGTCGGCCGGCATGGCTCTTCTCCCAATCAGACGATGTGCAGTTTCACGCCGTATTCACCCAAGCGGCGGTCGTGCGTCATCAGCGTGAGATTTTCGCTCAACGCCTGCATCACCAACATGCGGTCAAATGGATCGCCGTGGAGGCGAGGCAGCGTTGCAACGCCAAGCGCATGCTCCGCACTGACGGGCAGCAGCTCGACGCCCGCTTCGGCGATTTTGTCACGAAAATTGGGCGGCAATTTGAGTTTGCCCTTCCCGGCTTTGATCGCCAGTTCCCACAGCGATGCTATGCTGGCGAACACTGGCGTGCCCGGATCGTCGATCAGCGCTTCGTCGGCAGGGTCGAGCAGGCGGATCTTGCGATCCAGCCGCCAGAGCAGGACATGGCTATCGACCAGAATCATTTAGGCCAGACATTTTTTTCCGAGCCGTCGAACAACGCCTCGATCTCGGGATCATCGTCCCAGCAGTCCGGGGCCACCCAGATCTGGCCGTCGGGGTGGAGGCGCTCGACCACCGGTGCGACCTGGGACGATCTGGTGCTG
>JANNFH010000342.1:0-1622 GCA_031379565.1 Alphaproteobacteria bacterium | reverse complement strand
CCGGATGGGAGGGGCGTCGTCCAGGACCGGCGATGCAAACACTGAAAATGACGCTGCCCACTCGCGCGGCGCGCGAGAGGGCGCGGGGCTATGCAAGCATGCAAGGCTTCGCATGGCGGCGCTGGCGCGCCGATGCTAGGGCTTTGAGCTTGCTCGCGGGCGGTGACGTATGAAGTGGTTTATGGGGTTGGTGCTGGTGGTCGCTCTTGTCGCTGGCGCACTCTATGGCGTCGGCACGCTGCTGCTGCCGAACAATTTGAGCGTCACTCGCGCCATTAACGTTGATCGCCCACGCGCCACCGTTTTTTCGATGTCCAACGATCTGCGCATCGTCCGGGAATGGTCGCCCTATTACGCGCGCGATCCTGATGCGGATTATAGCTTTTCAGGCGAAGCGCCCGGTGCGGGCCAAACCATGCGCTGGGCCAGCGAGGTGCGTCAGGTCGGCACGGGGCGGATGTCGATCGTGCGCTCGTCGGAAAACCAATTGGTGGAAACCATTCTGGAATTGGGCGATCGGGCCATTCTGAACACGCGCCTGGATTTCGCCCGGCAGCCCGAGAACGACACCGCCGTGTCCTGGTCGGTATCCGCCGAGTGCGGTGAGGGCTACATCAACGTTCCCTGCCGCTACATGAATTTGGTCATGCGCGGGATGATCGAAGGTGATCTTGATGATGGCTTGGCTCGGCTTAAGACCCTTAGCGAGCAATTGCCGGACGTTGATTTCGAAACCCTTCGCCCCGAGTTCGAGACGATTGCCCCGCAAGCCTACGTCTACGCGCCGGTCACCACCTCCAATCAGGACTCGGCCCAAGTTGACGCTGCGCTCGGCGCCGGCACCGACCAAGTCGGGGCGTTCATGAACGAGCACCAATTGCTGCGCGCGGGCCCGCAAATGCGGGTAACCACCGCCTGGGATGCCGAACAGCAGCGCATGAGCTTCCGCGTCGGCTACCCCTTCAGCGGCCCGACGCCGCTGACCGTCGTGGGTGTGCAGATCGGCGAAACCCCTTCGGGGCGGGCGATGCGGGTGATGCACCAAGGCCCGCGCGCGGAGATGCGCGATACCTACGCCGAAATCTATGCTTACCTGCAAGCCCACCGCATCGCGCTGCGGGAGGACGGTCTGCCCTGGGAAGTGGTGCACGCCGAGGGAAGCGCCGATGGCGCGCGTCCGTCGCAGGTGGAGATCTTCGTGCCGCTGCAATGAGCTAGGGCGGGGACGCAGGGGGTTGAGAAAGAAAGGCCCGCGGATGATCCGCGGGCCTTTCCGATTCATGCGCAGTGGCGCGCGCGCCTAATCAACAATCTTCAAGTTCACAGCCTTCGGGCCCTTGCCCTTCGAGTCTGGCAGGGTTTGGAAATTGACCCGTTGGCCTTCGCTCAGGGACGGCATGCCGGCGCGCTCGACTGCGCTCACGTGTACAAACACGTCAGCGGCGCCGTCGTCCGGCGTGATAAAGCCGAAGCCCCGCGCGCCGTTGAAGAACTTGACCGTGCCGTTCTGCGGTTCGCCGAGCGGTTGGCGCGGCGCCCGGTCGCCGCCGCCGAAGCCGCCGCCGCCCTCGCGCGGAGGCCCGCGGAAGCCGCCGCCACCACCGCCACCGCCACCGCCACCG
>JANNFH010000337.1:0-12795 GCA_031379565.1 Alphaproteobacteria bacterium | reverse complement strand
CATCGCTTCGCTCGACGGCATCGCCAGCGCGCGCGTGCATTTGGTGCTGCCAGAACGTCAGCTGTTCCAGCGCGATACCGAGCAGCCCTCGGCATCGATCGTGCTGCAATTGCGCCGTGACGCGCTGACGCCGGGCCAAGTACGGGCGATCCGCAATTTAGTCGCCAGCGCCACGCCGGGCCTCAGCACCAACCGGGTCACGATCCTTGACGAAACCGGCCGCCTGCTCGCCGCCGCCTCCAGCGAGGACGGCGTGGACGCCGACGGTGTCGATGCCCGTCAAGCCTCGGTGGAGGAACGGATTCGCCAGACCGTGACCAACATCGTCGAAGGCGTGGTCGGGGCCGGCAATGCGCGGGTGCAAGTGAACGCGGAAATGGATTTCAGCCGTGTCACCGAAAGCACGGAACGCTTTGATCCCGAAGGCCGGGTGGTGCGCTCCACCACGAGTTCGGAAGAGACCGGCAACAGCACAGACGGAAGCGCTTCGCAGGGAACCAGCGCCGGCGCCAACGTGCCGGACGGCGCCGGCGCCAGCGGCGGCGCGGGCGGCGCCTCGGACAACAATTCGACAAGCCAAGAAACGGTGAATTACGAAATTTCGAGCACGACGCGCACCGAAGTCAGTGAGGGCGGCCGTATGCGCAGGCTGTCGGTCGCGGTCGCCATCGATGGCGTCACCGCGCCAGGCGCTGAGGGGGCCGAAGCGCAATACGCTCCCCGCAGCGAAGAGGAAATGCAGAGAATCACCGCTCTGGTGCGCTCCGCCGTTGGCTTCAACCAAGAACGCGGCGACGTCGTCGAAGTCGTCAATGTTCAGTTCGCGCGAGCCGCACCGGCCGGCGTAGAGGCCGCAGCGCCGGGAATGTTCGATTTCGGCAGTTTTGACCTCATGCGCATCATCGAGATCGCCGCGATGTTGATCGCCTCGCTCGCGCTTGTTTTCTTCGTGTTGCGCCCACTCATCGGCGGACTGGTTCGCGGCGGCGGCCAACAGGTCCCGGCATTGCCCGGTCCGGCGGGCGCGGCGCCGGCGCTTGGCGGCGGCGGCGGCATGGCCGCCCTGCCCGCTCCCGAGGCCGAGGGCGAACAAATCGACTTTGCGCAGATCCAAGGCCGCGTCCGCGCCTCTTCGGTGAAGCGCGTCGCCGAGGTGGTTGAGCGCCACCCTGAAGAATCGATCCAAATAATTCGCGGCTGGCTCAACAATGCATTGTAACGCCGCATGAACGCGTTGGTTAAACCAAATAAGGGCGAAGCGCCGAAGGCGCCCGAGCCGGCCGCTCCGGCGTCTAGCGGCACGGACACGTCGAAATATTCCGGCATCGAAAAAGCCGCGATCATTCTCATGTGCCTTGGCGAGGACGCCAAGAAATTATGGGCGATGCTCGACGAGGAAGAGATCAAGGACGTCTCGCAAGCGATGTCCGCGCTCGGCCTGGTGCCGGCGGCCACGGTCGAGGCTCTAGTGCTCGAATTCGTGCAAAAACTGTCGGGCTCGGGCTCGATCATGGGCTCCTACGAGCAGACCCAGCGCATGCTCAATTCGTTTCTACCGAAGGAAAAAGTCGACACCCTGATGGAGGAAATTCGCGGCCCGGCGGGCCGCAACATCTGGGACAAGCTGGCCAATGTGCATGAAGCCGTGCTGGCGAGCTATTTGAAGAACGAATATCCGCAAACCGTGGCGGTTGTGCTGGCCAAAGTGCGCCCCGAGCACGCGGCGAGGGTGCTCAGCGAGTTACCGGAGGATTTTGCCGCCGAATGCGTGCTGCGGATGCTGGCGATGGAGCCCGTGCAGCGTGAAATTCTGGAAAAAATCGAGACCACGCTGCGCACCGAATTCATGTCAAATCTGGCGCGCACATCCAAACGCGACAGCCATGAGATGATGGCCGAAATTTTCAACAATTTCGATCGTCAAGTCGAAGCCCGCTTCTTGACCTTGATGGAAGACAGGAGCCGCGACAGCGCCGATCGCATTCGGGCGCTCATGTTTGTGTTTGAAGACCTGGGTAAACTGGATGCTGGCGGCGTGCAGACGCTCTTGCGCGCGGTTGACAAGTCCGACCTCGCACTAGCGCTAAAAGGCGCTTCGGACGTGCTGCGGCAATTGTTTCTGTCCAACATGTCGGAACGGGGCGGCAAGCTGCTGAAAGAGGACATGGCGGCGATGGGCCCGGTGCGGCTCAAGGATGTCGATGCGGCGCAAACTCGACTTGTCTCAATGGCCAAGGACCTCGCCGCGAGAGGTGAAATCGTTCTCTCTGACGGAAAAGCCGAAGACGAGTTGATTTATTGATGGCGCAAGTTCGCAAATATGGCTTCGACACCCAGTTCGCGCCTGACGGCAAGATATTGCACGACGGCGTGGCCCGGCGGCTGAGCGATGAGGAAATTGAGGCCGCAGCCTACCAGCGCGGCAAGAAGGATGCGTTGGCGCAGGCCGAACGCGAGGCGGCCGCGGCGCTGCAAATGCTGGCGGATGCGGCCTCCGCCATCCTGACGCGGCTTGATGCGGAAAACCGCGCTATGCGCGAGGAGGCCGCGCGGATCGCTACGCTTGCCGCGCGTAAGATCGCCGGCGCCGCGCTCGACAAATTCGGCGCCGAGTACGCCGCCGCCGCGATTGAGGCGGCCATGGAGGCGCTCCGACACCAGCCACGGCTGGTCGTAAAACTTGCGCCCGCCGCCGCTGAGGAACTGGGGCCCCGCATCGAGCAGATGTGCCAGACCCACGCCTACGCGGGCGCTGTATTGGTTCGTTCCGACCCGGCTTTGGGCGCCGGCGTGGTCGCCATAGACTGGTCGGATGGCCTCATCGCGCACGATCCCCAGCACACGGCGCAGAGCATAGAGAATCTCGTCGAAGCCGCACTCGCCGCGGCGGTTCCGGCGCCAGGAGCAGAAGCATGAGCGACATGAAGCTCGACGAACTTGTCCCAACAGCCGAACAGGATCTTGGCGGCAACGAGGTCTTTGAGCGCAGCGCCTCCGACCTCTCCGCGGTCTACGACGTGCCGGTGCGCATTCAAGCCGTGCTTGGCCGGGCCAACCTCGAGGTTGCCTCCCTGCTGCGGCTCACGCGCGGTTCGGTGATCGAACTTGACCGCAAAGTCGGCGAGGCCATCGACATCTACGTGAACAACCGCCTGGTTGCGCGCGGCGAGGTTGTCGTCGTCGATGACCGGCTGGGCGTGACCATGACGGAAATTATCAAGGACGGCGACGCCGCCTGAGGCGGCGGCGAAGGAGAACACCATGCGCCTCTTAATTGTCGGCACGCTGGGCGGGCAGATTTCCGCCGCCACGCGCATCGCCATGAATCTCGGCGCCAAGGTCGCGCACGTTGATACCATCGAGCAAGCGACAGCGGCGCTCCGCGCCGGGCGCGGCGCCGATTTGCTGATGGTCGATGCACGGCTAGACATCGCCGCTTTAATCGCGGCGAACGAAAGCGAGCGCATCGTCGTGCCGGTTGTGGCCGCCGGCGTCGGTGTCGATCCTACGCTGGCCGCGAAATCCATTCGCGCCGGTGCGCGCGAATACATCTCGCTGCCCCCAGAGCCAGAATTGATCGCCGCGGTGCTTGCCGCTTTCTGCGACGACGAGCGCCCAATGATCGCCGAAGATGCCGGCATGAAGCAGGTCATCGCGCTGGCCGATCAAATCGCCGCGTCAGACGCATCCATTCTAATCACCGGGGAAAGCGGCGTCGGCAAGGAGGTCGTCGCCCGCTACGTCCACAAGAAGTCGAAGCGCGGCGAGGCGCCCTTCATCGCCGTCAATTGCGCGGCAATCCCGGAACATTTGTTAGAGAGTGAATTGTTTGGGCACGAGAAAGGCGCGTTCACCGGGGCGGTGGCCCGCCGTATCGGCAAGTTCGAGGAGGCCGACGGGGGCACCTTGCTGCTGGACGAAATCTCGGAAATGGATCTACGCCTGCAGTCGAAATTGCTGCGTGCGTTGCAGGAACGCGTTATCGATCGCGTCGGGGGCGGCAAGCCGGTGCCGGTGAACATCCGAATCTTGGCGACGTCAAATCGCGACCTGATGGAATTGGTGCGCGCCAACGAGTTTCGTGAGGATTTGCTCTACCGCTTGAACGTCGTCAACCTCCGCATTCCTCCCCTGCGAGAGCGCAAAGACGACGCGGTGGCGCTCGCGCACTTCTTCATCGGCAAATATGCCAAGGCCAATGATCGCCCGGCGCGGCGCTTGTCCAAGGAAGCGCTGGCGCAGGTGCTCGCGCATTCGTGGCCTGGCAATGTGCGCGAGCTGGAAAACGCCATGCACCGCGCAATTTTGCTCGCCAATGGCGAAGAAATTGGCGTCGACGCCATTCGTGCGCCGGATGGCGCACCGGTTGGCCGCGCGCGCGACGCCACCGGCGCGGCGATCGAAGCGGCGCAAGCCGCGGCGCGCGATTTAGTGGGACGCACGGTGGCGGAGGTTGAGCAAGATTTGATCATGGAAACGCTGTCGCACTGCCTCGGCAATCGCACCCATGCCGCCAACATTCTCGGCATCTCCATCCGCACCCTACGCAACAAGCTGAAGCTGTATTCGGACGAAGGCGTACGCGTACCACCGCCGGCCGGGCAAGCGGCGTGAGCCGCGCCTAGATGGTAGACGCCGCCCAGCCCCAACGTCCCGCCAGCTTCGGCTTCGGCGATCTGCGCAATATAGTCATGCGCGGCGAGATCGCTCTTGCCGTCGGCGTGCTCGGCATCCTGGCCATCATGCTGGTGCCGTTGCCGTCGGTCTTGCTCGACATGCTGTTGGCGCTCTCGATCACCTCGTCGATCTTGGTGCTGATGACGGCGCTTATGATCAAGAAGCCACTAGAGTTCACGGCTTTTCCGTCGATCCTATTGCTGACGACCCTGCTCCGGCTATCGCTCAACATCGCCTCGACGCGGTTGATTTTGTCCAACGGACAGACTGGTGAACACGCCGCTGGCGATGTCATCGCCGCGTTCGCGCGATTTGTCATGGGCGGCGAGTTCGTTATCGGCGTCATCGTGTTTGCAATTCTTGTGATCGTGAACTTCGTGGTGATCACGCGCGGCTCAACCCGGATCGCCGAAGTCGCGGCGCGCTTCACCTTGGACGCCATGCCCGGCAAGCAGATGGCGATCGACGCCGACCTTTCCTCAGGTCTCATCAACGACAACGAGGCTCGTGCGCGCCGCAAGGCGCTGGAAGACGAGAGCGCGTTCTTCGGCGCGATGGACGGCGCCAGCAAGTTCGTGCGCGGCGACGCCATTGCCGGCCTGCTGATCGTGTTCATCAACATTATCGGCGGCATCATCATCGGCGTATTTTCGCACGGCATGCCGTTCGCGGAGGCCGGACGCACATACACCCTGCTGACCGTTGGTGATGGCCTCGTCACGCAAATTCCCGCGCTGGTGATTTCGGTGGCTGCCGGCCTGCTCGTCACCAAAGCCGGCCTCGACGGGGCCGCCGACAAGGCGCTGGCCAAGCAACTCTCGAACTATCCTCAAGCGCTGGGCATCGTCGCGGTCTGCGCGGGCGGCGTCGGCGTGTTGCCGGGCATGCCGCTGATCCCGTTCTGGATCCTCGCGGGCGCCTCAGGCCTGCTGGCGTGGCGCTTGGGACAGGCCAATGCGCGGGCGAAGGCGACGGCGGACGCACCGCCTGCCGCCGCTGGGCCGACGGAGGAAACACCTTCCGCATCGTTGGCGATGGACGACGTGCGCATCGAGCTTGGCTTTGCGCTGCTGCCGCTTATCAACGACGTGCAGGGCCGCCGCCTCACCGACCAGATCAAGGCGCTACGCAAGACGTTGGCGCAGGATTTGGGCTTCGTCATGCCAAGCGTACGCATTCTCGACAACGTGCAGCTCGCGCCAGACGCCTATGTCATCCGCGTTCGGGAGATGGATGCTGGCGAGGGCAAGCTCAGAATCGGCGCGTTGTTGGCTATGGACCCATCCGGCGCCGGCGTGGCGCTGCCTGGTGATCCGGTGAAGGAGCCCGCCTTTGGTCTCGACGCCATGTGGATCGACGATCGCATGCGTGAGGAAGCCAGTTTCCGTGGCTACACCGTGGTCGATCCGGCCACCGTGCTCTCGACGCATCTCACCGAGATCATGAAGGAGCACATGGCCGAACTGCTCACCTTTGCCGAGGTGAAAAAGCTGACCAAGGATTTGCCCAAGGAAACCCAGTCGCTGCTCGACGATGTGGCGCCGCAGCACATTTCCTGGTCCGGCGTACAGCGCGTCCTGCAAAACTTGCTCAAAGAGCGCGTCTCGATCCGCGACCTCACCACTATTGTCGAGGCCATCGCCGAAGTCGCGCCCAGCGTCCACGATCTGGTTCAAGTCACCGAGCACGTGCGTGGGCGCCTGGCGCGGCAAATCTGTTACCAGCACCGCAATTCAGACACTGCCCTGCCAATCATCACGCTCTCGCCGGTCTGGGAACAGGCGTTTGCGGATTCGCTGATCGGCGAAGGCCAGAGCCGGCAATTGGCCTTGGCGCCGTCCAAACTGCACGATTTCGTCGCCGACGTTCGCAGCGCGTTCGAACGCGCCGCACAAATGGGCGAAACCCCAGTGTTGCTCACTTCGCCCACCATCCGGCCCTTTGTGCGCTCGCTGATCGAACGCTTCCGGCCAACCACCGCCGTGCTCAGCCAAGCGGAAGTGCACGCGAAAGTACGCCTGAAAGCGATGGGCCAAGTGTGAAGAAGGTGTGACGTCTTAATTGATTTTTAGCCAAACCGCTCGGTCGCGCTAACGCCTCCGCAATGACTCTCGGCGCTATATTGCGGCCATGAGTGGCGTCCCCGCCAGCAACGCTGCCCCAGAGCAGCCCGTCCCACGCACGCGCGCGGCGCCGCTGTTCGCCGTCGCTTCGGGCAAAGGCGGTGTCGGCAAGACTTGGCTCTCGACCATGCTCGCCACCGCCTTCGGCCGCACCGGCCAGCGCGCGCTGCTGGTCGATTGCGATCTCGGGCTCGCCAACGTCGATGTGCAATTGGGTGTTCGGGCGCACGCGGGCGTCCATTCGGTCATCAACGGCTTTTTGGAACTCGACGCGGCAGTGACGCCCGTGATGGGCGGGCCAGGCCGCAATGGCGGTTTCGACCTGATCGCCGGGCATTCGGGCTCAGGCGCCTTGGGCGCGGTGAAGATCGAGGAAGTGGCGCGCGTCGCCAACGGGCTGCTCAAGCTCGCGCCACACTACGACAAAATCATTCTCGACCTCGCCGCAGGCATTGATCCCAATGTGCTGCGCTTCGCGCGCGCGGCGGACCGCTTGATCCTCGTAACGACCGAAGAGCCGACAGCGCTGACCGACGCCTACGCGCTGGTGAAATTGTTGCGCTTGCAAGGCGCGGCAGTGGCGCCCTGGGTGGTAGTCAACATGGCCGAGAACAGGGTCAAAGGCCGAAAAGTCTTCGATCAATTCTCGCTCGCCTGTAACGAATATCTCGGCTTCAAGCCGCGCTTTGCCGGCGTGATCACCCGCGATCCGCGCGTGCCGGATTCAATTCGCGCGCAAACCCCCCTCCCCGTCCGGCATCCGCAGAGCCAGGCCTACGAGGACGTGATCCGCATCGTCGAAACACTCAACGCGGGCTGAGACGCGCGCGCATCGCTTTACAGCGCACGCATCCGCCCCGCGCGCTGCGTCGCCAGCTCATCCAGCTCCGCTGCCTCGCGTTTTGCGGCGGCAACGCGATCGCGTTCTTCCTGCAATTCGATCAAGCGTTCAAATTTCCGCATCTCGACATGCGCCTCACCTATCAGAACACGCAGGCGATCGCCGATCTCCTCGGCGGCGGCGAGTTCGGATTTCAACGCCCGGCGGCGGGCGACGGCATGCACGGCGAAAGCACCATAGGCGCGGGTGGCTTCAAAATCCCCCAGCGCATTTTTCTGTTCGTCAGCGATGCATTGCGCCAGCGTGGCTATGCCTTGCTCGATCGAAGTTTGCTTGGCGATCTGCCTAGCCAAGGAGCGGCGCAGCGTTTCCAGCTCACGCCGGGCGATGCGGAGCAGTGTCTTTAGCGATTTCATCCGAGCGCTTTAGCCAACATCGCAAACGTTTCCTTGATCGCCATGCGTTCGTCGCGCCCCTGCGCCAGCACCGCCTCCAGCGCGGGGCGCACACGGATCGCTTGATCCACCTCGGCGTCAGCGCCGGCTTTGTAGGCGCCAATGCGAATGAGCTCCTCCATCTCCGCATACAAGCTCAACGATGCACGCGCTTGCGAAACTAGCGCGTTTTCCTGAGCATTATGGCACATGGGCATCAAGCGGGAGATCGATTTGAGCACGTTGATCGCCGGATATCGCCCGCGCTCGGCGATGGCGCGTTCCATAACGATGTGGCCGTCAAGAATGCCGCGCACAGCGTCGGCGATCGGTTCGTTGTGATCGTCGCCATCGACCAGCACCGTGAACAGAGCGGTTATGGAGCCTTGTTCGTTTTCGCGGCCTGGCCCCGCGCGCTCCAGAAGCTTTGGCAGTTCCGCGAACACCGAAGGCGTGTAGCCCTTGGTGGTCGGCGGCTCGCCCACGGAGAGGCCGATTTCGCGTTGCGCCATGGCGAAGCGGGTGACGCTATCTATCAGCAACAACACGTCCAGGCCCTGGTTGCGGAAATATTCGGCGACCGCCGAGGCCATGTGCGGCGCCAAGCGTCGGCGCGCGGCGCTTTCGTCCGAAGTGGCGACGACAACAACAGAGCGCCGCCGCCCCTCCTCGCCCAAGGTGTCCTCGATAAATTCCTTCACTTCGCGGCCGCGCTCGCCAACCATGCCTATGACGATGACATCCACCCCGGCCCCGCGCGCCAGCATCGACATCAGCACCGACTTGCCAACGCCCGAACCGGAGAACACGCCCATGCGCTGGCCACGGCAAAGCGCTGAGAACAGATTGATCGCCCGCACCCCGGTATCGAGGCGCCCTCCGACACGCGCACGCCCGTGCGCCGAAGGCGGCGGCGCGCGCACCAGCATTTGCTGCATGCCCTGCGGCAGCGGGGCGCCGCCATCGACCGGCTGGCCGAAGCAATCGATCACGCGGCCAAGCCAGGCGCGGGTGGGGCGCACCACCGGCGCGCCGCCCTCAAGCCGCACGCGATAACCGGGACGGATCGCTTCAATCGAGTCATACGGCGCCAACAAGGCGCGATCGCCGCGAAAGCCGACGATTTCGGCGCGCGCATTGGCGGCGCCGATCACCGTCGCGCGCGCGCCAAGCGCCAGCGCTTCCATCGGTCCCGATACCTCAATGAGCGCGCCGGTCAATCCTGTGACGCGGCCTTCATATCGGCGCGGGTCGAGCGCTTCGATGTCGCTTGCTAATCTGGCGAGGTGTGAAGGCATGTTGTGCTCACAGCAAATGCATCGACACGGTTAACGGAGATTTACGCTTGCCTCGCGGATGATTCCGAATCCGGAATCAAAACACGCTCTGGCGTTGGTGAAATAGAGCGCCACAAGAGCTTGCGTACTTAACCGAAGCGACTCATGAAGAAAAAACGCCGCGAGGGGTCGCGCGTATTCAAAGTGTTAACCTGCAGCGCTGATTACTGAGTTGTACAGGTTAACCCATCAGGGGCGACGCAATGCGAGTTTTGTTGATTGAGGACGATAGCGCAACGGCGCAGGGCATCGAGCTGATGCTCAAGTCCGAGGGTTTCAACATCTACTCGACCGATCTCGGCGAAGAAGGCATCGACCTCGGCAAGCTCTATGATAACGACATCATTGTCTTGGACCTCACCCTTCCCGACATGCACGGCTACGATGTGCTAAAGCAATTGCGGGTGGCGCGGGTGAACACGCCGATCCTGATCCTCTCCGGCACCGCCGACATCGACACCAAAGTCCGTGGCCTCGGCTACGGCGCTGACGATTACATGACCAAGCCCTTCAACAAGGACGAACTGATCGCCCGCATCAATGCGATCGTCCGCCGCTCCAAGGGCCACGCTCATTCCGTTATCAAAACCGGCGACATAATCGTCAACCTCGACGCCAAGACGACGGAAGCCAACGGCCAGCGCATCCATTTGACCGGCAAGGAATATCAGATGCTGGAGCTGCTCTCGCTCCGCAAAGGCACGACGCTGACCAAGGAGATGTTCCTGAACCATCTCTATGGCGGCATGGACGAGCCGGAATTGAAAATCATCGACGTGTTCATTTGCAAGCTGCGCAAAAAGCTCGCGGCCGCCACTGGCGGCGAGCATTACATCGAAACGGTCTGGGGCCGCGGCTACGTGCTGCGCGACCCGCAGGAAATGGGCGTGACCGCGAACATCTCGAGCATCGCCGCGGCCTAACGTTGCGCGCGTGACATTGAGGCGTGCGAAGAGGGTATTGCCTTCTACCACAGCACAGGGGCGCGTACTTGAAGGCCGGGCAGACGAATGGTCGATATCCCTGACGAGAACCTGGAACGTCTCGACCAGTGGCGCGACTGGCGCAGGAAAATCGCGACGTGGATCGAAGGCGACATGAATCTGGTGTCGCAGCAGGCCACAAAATAAGCCCTCAGCCTGGTAGGTGACTCTGGGCAAGCAGTCGCGCAAGCTAACCCGGGCATGAACAGCGTCTACGCCTCCCTGAAGCCCACGATTTTCGAGATCATGTCGGGTCTCGCCGCCGAACTGGGCGCCGTCAATCTCGGCCAAGGCTTTCCCGAGGAAGACGGTCCCGCCGACGTGCGCGAGCGCGCCGCGCAGGCATTGCGCGACGGGCCCAACCAATATCCGCCGATGCGCGGGCTGCCGGCACTGCGCGACGCGGTGGCTGAGCATTATCGCGCGCACCAGGGCGTGGCGCTCGACTGGAAATCCGAAGTCACGATAACGTCCGGCGCCACCGAAGCGATCGCGGCGGCGATCCTCGCCGTCACCGAGCCAGGCGACGAGATCGTGCTGATCGAGCCCATGTATGATTCCTACCTGCCCATGGTGCGCCGCGCCGGCGGCGTTCCGCGCTTCATCCGCCTCGAACCGCCAGATTGGCGCATTAGTGAAGCGATGCTCGCCGCAGCCTTTACGCCAAAGACTCGGGCGATCGTACTCAACACCCCGCTCAATCCCGCCGCCAGCGTAATGAGCGCGGATGAGCTCGCGCTTATCGCGAAATTCTGCCTGGCGCACGATGCCATCGCAATCAGCGACGAGGTCTGGGAGCACGTGCTGTTTGACGGACGCACGCACGCGACCATGCTGCATCATTTGCGCGACCGCACCATCAAGATAGGGTCGGCCGGGAAGATGTTTTCGATGACGGGCTGGAAAGTCGGCTTCGCCTGCGCCGCGCGGGAACTCACCGATCTCTTCGCCAAGGCTCACCAATTTCTTACCTTCTCCACGCCGCCAAATCTTCAGCACGCGGTGGCGTACGGTCTCGGCAAGGAATCCGCCTATTTCGGCGCCATGCGCGCCGATTTTCAGCGCTCTCGCGACCGACTGGCGCGCGGGTTGGAACAGGAAGGGTTCGCGCTGCTCCCCTCCGAGGGCGCGTACTTCCTCAACATCGATCTGCCCGGCTCCGGGATTGGGTTGAGCGATGAGGCGTTCGCCTTGCGCTGCGTGCGGGAGTTCGGCGTCGCGGTCATCCCGTTCGCGCCATTCTATGGCAAGCCTGGATCTCCACCCCTGGTGCGGCTGTGTTTCGCCAAGCGCGATGAAACTCTGGATCGGGGGATTGACGGGTTGGCAAAGGCGCGGCGGACGTTGGGTTAGCGCGTCCGCTCTGGGGCAATGCGTTGGCGAGGCAATGCGGCGCGCTTGGCGCAACCCCGTGCGCTGTGCCAGATACCGCCGACACTTGGGGAATCACACATGCATGATTTTGCTTGGACCGCTTTGGTCACGCTGCTGGCGCTAATCGTCTACTTTGTGATCGCCGGGGCGGTTGGACGCGCGCGCGGGAAGTACAAGGTGGCCGCGCCCGCCACGACGGGCGATCCCAACTTTGAGCGGTATTTCCGCGTGCAGATGAATACGCTCGAATGGCTGCCGATTTTCCTACCCTCGCTCTGGTTGTTCGCGCTTTATTGGGGCGATCAAGCGGCGGCTGGGCTCGGCGCGGTTTGGATTGTTGGGCGGATCCTCTACTTTTCCTCGTATGTGCGTGATCCCAAGTCGCGGAGTGCTGGCTTTGGCATTCAGGGCTTGGCGGCGCTCGCTTTGTTGATCGGCGCGCTCGTTGGCGTGGTGCAGGCTCTGATCGCGACGTCAGCGCTCTAGAAGCGCGCCCTCGATCAGCGGCCCTCGTGATGCTTACGCTCGCGCAGCACGCGACCTTCTAGCGCCCGTGTCTGGCGGTCGATTTCAGCTTCCATCGCTTCGACCTCCCCTTCCAGCATGCGCCGGCGGCGGTCGATCTCGGCGAGGCGGCGCTTGGCCTCCTTCTGGTAGGCGACCAGCGCCTTCTCGGCGGCGTCGAGCTTGGAGCGATCTTTCTTCGCCGCCGCAGGCCCAGGCGAAGGCTTCGGCCGTCGGCCCTCGAGGTTGACCACGTTCGCCGCCGGCAACACCACTTTCGGCCCCGGCGCCCGCACCGGTTCGCCCGGCGATTTCATCGCCGCCTCAATCGCGGCGACGTCATGGGTCTCCTTGGCCGCCCCGGACGCGAACAGATTTTCGCGCACATCCCAGGCCTTGAGCGCCGCCTTCTGGCTGGACGCCGCCACCGCCCATTCGTGCAGCCCGATGCGGGTCACGAATACCTTCAGCCGCTTGGCAGGTTTCTGCGCCATACCCCCACTTTACCCATTTACCATCCGT
>JANNFH010000292.1:0-7934 GCA_031379565.1 Alphaproteobacteria bacterium | reverse complement strand
AAACCCCCGCCTTCACCTGGGTGCGGGCCTCAGCCAAGCATTCTTCCATCTTGGCGCGGACCTGATGGTCCGAGAGCTGGACCGCGTGCATGTCGAGGTCGGCGCGGAGTTTCTTGAACACGTCCTCCGCCCCGGCCTCCTCCAGGTCGGTGATAACGACGGTTTTGGCGTAATCGGCGGCGGCTTCGTTCGAGAGCCCCATCAGCCCAGCCGCCCACAGCCCGACCAGCTTGGCCCGGCGGGCCTGGGCCTTGAATTCCAATTCCTGGTCTAGTTGAAAGCGCTTCTCTTCGCCTCGTTGGCGATCGTCGAACTGGTTCATTTCAGGCTCCAAGGGCGTTCGCGCCTTGTTAGAGGGGTGGCCGGGCTGGATCAACCAAGGCGGGCCTCCCCTGCGCAGCAACGCGACATTGTGGCCGGCGCCCTTCTCCCCTAGATTTGATCCGAGATGGGCGGGCGATTCCGCCCATTCTCGTCACACCTAGCCATCCGGCTGCTTTGCCGGCGCCCCCTCAAGGAGGGAGAGCCTCTCATGTCCCGACGCAAGAAAATCTACGAAGGCAAAGCCAAGATCCTGTACGAGGGTCCCGAGCCCGGCACCCTCATCCAATATTTCAAGGACGACGCCACCGCCTTCAATGCGCAGAAGAAGGCCATCCTCGAAGGCAAGGGCGTGGTGAACAACCAGATTTCGGGGTTCATCATGCAGAACCTCAACGCCATCGGCGTGCCCACCCATTACATCAAGACCATGAACATGCGCGAACAGCTGGTCCGCGAAGTCGAGATCATTCCGCTTGAAGTGGTCTGCCGCAACGTGGCGGCGGGCTCGATTTCAACCCGTCTCGGCATCGAGGAAGGCACGCCGCTGCCGCGCTCGATTATCGAATTCTATTACAAGAAGGATGAGCTCCAAGACCCGATGGTGGCCGAGGAGCACATCACCGCGTTCAATTGGGCCAGCACTCAAGAGATCGACGACATCATGGCGCTAACGCTGCGGGTGAACGATTATCTGTTCGGCATGTTCGGCGCCGTTGGCATCAAGCTGATCGATTTCAAATTGGAATTCGGCCGGCTCTATGAGGGCGACATGGTCCGCACCGTGATCGCCGACGAAATCAGCCCCGACAGCGCGCGGCTGTGGGATATGCAGACCAACGAAAAAATGGACAAGGACCGCTTCCGCCGCGACCTCGGCAACGTCACCGAGGCGTATGTGGAAGTGGCGCGCCGGCTCGGCATTCT
This sequence comes from Alphaproteobacteria bacterium, assembly GCA_031379565.1. GTDB lineage: Bacteria > Pseudomonadota > Alphaproteobacteria > Caulobacterales > Aquidulcibacteraceae > Vitreimonas. The sequence goes on along the minus strand of JANNFH010000292.1, from coordinate 6,686 downwards.
GAAGCAAGCCTCCAGCGGCGGCGGCGAGAGCGTGCATTGAGTGGATATGGGCCGCTACCGGTCCATGAAGGGGAAAGTATGAAAGCCATCGTCACGGTCGGCCTCAAGCCCGGCGTGCTCGACGTCCAGGGCAAAGCGGTTGCCGGCGCGCTGAAGGACCTTGGCTTTCCCGAAGTGCAGGACGCGCGCGTCGGCAAGGTGATTGAAATCCAGCTCGACGGCGATCTCGATCCTTCCACCGCCGAGGCGCAGGTGCGCGAAATGTGCGAAAGGTTGCTCGCCAATACCGTGATCGAAAGCTACCGCGTCGAGATCGACCAATAACGAGGTCGCGGGATTTCAGTTCTGGCTGTCGTCAACGGTTCCGCCATCGCCATGATAAGCGTGCGCGTGATAATTGCCCGGAATGAAGCGCTCGCCCCGCTGTCGGCTGCTGCGGTCCGGCCAGGCGCGTAGCGACACCCATACGATCAGCCCGAAACCGGCGGCGCCGATCCCCAAGGCGGCGTATTCGATCACGGTTTCCATGGCCCTTAGCTCAGCTCTCCTGGTCGAAACGCGCCAGCAGCCAGGCCAGCGCGCCGGCGGCGGCGATCACGCAGAGGGCGGCGGGAATGATCCAGAGCGGCATAGTCTGACCTTAGCATATCCAATCGGCGCCTGCGGCTTTGAACGCACTTGGAGGAAGCCGCGACGCGCTTTATTTAGGGCGCATGAAGTCCGCCATCATCGTCTTCCCCGGCTCGAATTGCGATCGTGATGCAGCCCGCGCGCTGGAGCGCATTTCCGGCGCTGCCCCGGCCATGGTCTGGCACAAGGACTTGGCGCTGCCAGAGGGGACCGACCTTGTGGTGCTGCCGGGTGGGTTCTCCTACGGCGATTATTTGCGCTCTGGAGCGATGGCGGCGAAAAGCCCGATCATGCGCGCCGTGATCGCCCACGCGAATCGCGGCGGGCTGCTGCTCGGCGTCTGCAACGGCTTCCAGGTGCTCACCGAAACCCAGTTGCTGCCGGGGGCGCTGCTCCGCAATGGCGGGCTGAAATTCGTCTGCCGCGACGTGCCGCTCGACATCGTCAATTCCAACACGCCCTTCACCCGCGCCTACCGCGAAGCCCGCGAAACCACCATCCCGATCGCGCACGGGGACGGGCGCTACATCGCCGACGAAGATACGCTCGACCGGCTGGAGAACGAGGGGCGCATCGTGTTTCGCTACCGCGACAACCCCAACGGCTCGGCGCGTGATATCGCTGGCATCATCAACGAACGCGGCAATGTCATGGGCATGATGCCCCATCCCGAACGCGCATCGGACCCAGCCTTGGGTCGGCTGGGCGGCGCGGGCGTATTCCAGAGCCTGATGGAAGCGGCGTGATGGCGAAGAAAGCAGCAAAACTTGAACCAGGCCAAAGCCCTGGCTTCGACGCGGAAGTCGACGCCGCCCGCAAGCGCCTGGAAGCCTCGCTGAACGAAGAGAACGGCTACGACGATCTCGCCGCCTTACAGGCGCTGGCGCCGATCCTGGCGGCGAGAATTTCATCGCGCCGGCTCACCTTCGCGCTCGGCGAAGACGAAGACGACGAAACCCAGATTGCCATCATTCACATCGAGACCGACGAGGAATTGGGCTTCATCTTCGCCGAGGACGACGAATACGTGTTCGAGTCAAACCTCGACGCCTATTTCGATGATTTCGTCGACGAGGACGCCGAACGTTTCGTCGAGCGCCTCTACGAAACCCTCCGCGCCGACCTGCCGAAATACGAGGTCGAGTACAAGGCGTGAGCGTTAGTCGGTTGGCCATGCTTGGCTCGATGATGCCAGCGGTCAACGACGCTGGCCGGCGCCACACCACCGATCCCCGGGGCTGAATGTGGAAAGCTGGACGTACGCGGGACCACCGGCAGTGCTGAGTATTTGAATTAAATCCCCATCCGTCATTCCGAGGCGCACGCAGTGCGAACCCGGAACCCAGGGAGTCATAGGCCGCGACTGCGGCCCTGGGGTTCCGGGTTCTCGGCTATCGCCAAGCCCCGGTATGACGGATGCGTGTGCGCATCTGGGATCGCGAAGGTCAGTGCTTCGGACCGCCGGCTTCCAGCCGGCATTTTTCACTTCAACAAGAAACAAGAGCCGGCTGGATGCCGGCGGTGCTGAGGCTGCTTAGCGAATCCGCACCCGCTCTGCTTCCGCGCGCACGCCGGTATCTTCTTCGCGCAACACCGCCAGCGCACGCGAGAGGCGCGGGTCTGACAGCGCCGCGTTCATCCGCGCCAGCGCTTCGGCGCTTTCAGCGGACGCGCCGAACGCCCGCGAAATCGCTTCGAACGGGTTTTCTTGGACCGGATAGAAGCGAAGCTGCACGCGGTCGTCCGCGCCAATTTCCGCTAGCGCACGCGCGCGCGCCAGCGCCACCGAGAAGCCGCCGAGATGATCGACGAGGTGGCGTTCGAGCGCTTGCTGGCCGGTCCACACCCGCCCATGCGCGGCGTCGTGCGCTTGCTGTTGGGTGATGCCGCGCCCTTCCGCCACCAGGGCGATGAAGCTCGCATACATGCGGTCGATCATGCCGGCGAAAGCGGTGCGTTCAGCGGGGCTGAACGGCGTTTCCGACGAGAACATCGACACCAGGGGCGAGCCCATAGTCAGCGTCTCGGTGTTGGAGGAGAGGTAATGCTCCATCGCCCCGCCGATGATGAGCTTGCCGCCAACCACGCCGATGGAGCCGGTGATGGTGGTGGGCGAGGCGACGATTTCGTCGGCGAAGGCGGAAACATAATAGCCACCGGAGGCCGCCACTTCGCCCATCGACACCACAACTTTCTTGCCGCGTTCCTGCGCCGTGCGCAGGGCATGCAGGATCTGGTCGGAGGCGACCACCGAGCCGCCGGGGCTGGAGACGCGAAAGATGATGGCGCGGACGTCTTCATCGTCGGAAGCGTCGAGCAGCGCCTCGGCGATCTGATCGGAGCGCATCATGGCCTCGTCGGAGAAGATGTCATCGTCCGCAGCGCCGGTGACGATCGGGCCTTCGCCCTGCACTACCGCGATGACGGCGCCGCCGTGGCGGGTTGGCGGATGATAATCGGCGAAATCGACGATCTCGGCGTTGTCGTTCTCGGCGCGCGCCAAGGCGGCGCGCTCGGCGTCCTCGGGGCGGCCGAGTTGATCGACCAGGTGCAGGTCAATCGCGCGCTGAGCCGCGAAGGGCGTTGCTTCTACAGCGGCGCGCGCCTGTTGGGGCGTAATGCCGCGATCAGCGGCGATTTCCGTGAGCATGGTATCGTAGAGGCCGGTCATCAGCGAGGTCATTTCCTCGCGGTGCGCCGGCGTAAACCGGTCTTGCGTCAGCGTATTGGCGTAAGTCTTGAATTCCTCGCGCGCCTCGAACTGCGCTTGCAAATGATACCGCTGCAGCGTGTCGCCAAAGAACGTGACCTCGGCGGCAAGGCCCATCGGCATCAGATCACCGGAATCCTGTAGCCAGACTTCATCTGAATCGGCGACCGCGAGATAACCCGCCATCGAGGTGCGCGCGCCATCGTTCTGGAGATGGGCGACGACGAATTTACCGGATGCCCGGAACGCGGCGAGCGCGGCGCGAAGCTCCTCGGCCTGGGCCGGCGCGATGCCATCGGCGGCGGCGCGGATGTAGATGCCCTTCACGGCGTCGTCTGTGCGGGCCGCGTCGATGCGGGCGAGCACTTCCAGGAGCGCTTGGCTGCCGCCAATCGAGGCAAACGGGCTGAGCGGGCGCTGGTCGGTCATCTCCTCGCGGAGGTCGAGCGCCAGCACCATCTGCGAGGGCTGCGCCGGCGTTGAGCCGACCGAAGCCGCGATCATCGAAAACAGGATGATCGGCCCAATGACGAGAAACAGGACAAGACCAACCAAGACCCCGCCAACGGTGATGAGAAATTGCTTCACGACTTTTCTCCGCCCGGCCCAAGCCGGCCTTATCGATAAATGATCTAGCTTTATCGATAAATGATAAGGACGTGCCTGGCAAGGCCCCTGCGTTGATTGGCGAGGCAGGAAGCTGTTTCGGTCATTCGCCGCTTGGCGCCTAGGGCCCCGTCCGGCAAGAGGCCCCATGATCTTCGGCTCCCTTTTCGCCAGCCCCGGACGCGCGCTAACGGCGCTGATCGCGGGGCAAGTCGCGTTCTGGACGCTGGCGCCCGCCCTGTCCTTGACCGCGCCCCCGCTCGACGTTGTGGAAATGTACGTTTGGGGCCGCGAGGGCGTGGTCGCCACCTTCAAGCACCCGAACCTGCCCGGGCTGATGCTGGAGGGGTTGCGGCGGCTGACCGGCCTAGTCGGCTGGCCCGCCTATCTGCTCTCCCAAGCGTGCGTCGGCGTGACGTTCTGGGCGGTGTTCGCGCTCGGGCGCGAGCTCATGGACGCACGGCGCGCGCTCGCTGGCGCGGCAGCGCTGACAGGCATTTATTTTTTCTTCTGGGTGACCCCCGAGTTCAATCACAACGTCCTGCAGATGCCGTTCTGGGCGCTGACAATTTTGGCAATGTGGCGCGCGACAGCGCGGGGCCATTGGCTGGACTGGATGCAGCTTGGACTGTTCGCGGGGCTCGGGATTTGGGCCAAATATTCGTTCGCGATGATGCTGCTCGTCGCGGCGGCATGGATGCTTTGGGACGGCTATGCGCGCAAGCGTTTGGCAACGCCCGGGCCATGGCTCGCCCTCGCCGTCTTCGCCCTTGTCATCGCGCCGCAAATCTTGTGGCTAGCCGACAATAATTTCTTTCCGTTCGAATACGCGGCGCGGCGCGCCTCCGGCGGCGGGCCGCTCAATGCGCTCGAATTCGTGGCTACCGAAGCGCTGAATCATCTGCCAATGGCGCTGCTGCTGGCGTACGCAGGTTTTTTCGGCAAGGCCAGCGCTGATCCCTTGGCTCGGCCCGAACCGCGGGCGATGCGCTTCCTTCTGCTCATGGGGCTTGGGCCGCTCGCGATTTTCTTTATCGCCGGCGTCTTCGGCATGGGGCTGCGCGCAGCATGGGGCGCGCCATTGTTTTCGCTGTCCGGCCTGCTCGTCATCGCCCTGCTTAGCAGCCACTTCAGCGCGGAGCGGCTGAAGCGGTTGGGCATCGGCGCGGCCGTGATGATCGGCCTGGGGTCGGCACTCTATTTCGCACACCTGCGCTACGGCGCGCAAATCACCGACGAACCGCTCAAGGGCAATTGGCCACAGGGCGAGATCAGCCGGACGCTGGAAGCTGCCTGGGTGCGCGAAACCAATGCTCCGCTTGAAATTGTCGCTGGCGATATCTGGACCGCAGGCCTAGTCGGTCTTCGCAGCCGCAATCCGCCATCGGTGTTGATTGACGGTGATTTCTCGATCTCCCCTTGGGTGAGCCCTGAACGCGCGGCACGCCGAGGCATGCTGCTGGTGTGGCGCGGCGATGAGGCGCCGCCCGGCCTGCAAGCTCTTGGGGTCGACCTGCCGGCGCAGACGGCCGAATTCAGCTACCCCGCGTTTCCAGGCGCACCGCCTCTGGAATTGCACTACGCGATCTTGCCGCCCGGAAAGTAGTGCGCGGCCACCACGCGGACCGGTGTCTCCGTACGATCGGTATGGGCAACGAATTCGAGCGCACGCTCGCGCACGCGCGGGGGCGTATCGACCCGCCCCAAGCTCGATACGATTAGCGTGATCATGGTGAAAAGCCCGGTTTGCAAGAAGATCGACAGCGCAAAGCCGGTGACGATGGTGACCCAGCCCGGCGTCGCCGCGCCCATGAACTTAGCGCCGAGCGCACCCAGCACCACCACCACCACAACGGCCGCCAGCGCGACCATCGCCAGCGCCATCCGCGTCAGCACCAAGTCGGCGAACACCATCACCGCACGCATGCCATGTAGCACCAAGGTAGGAAAATTCATCTTCGACTCGCCAGCATAGCGCGCGCCGCGGTCTATCGGCACATCAGCGCGGCGGAGCTTCGCTTTCACCACCGCGCCGGCGACATGGGTGGCGGTTTCGTACATGCCAGACAGGCGCATCAAAGCGGTGGGCGAGAGCGCCATGAAATTGCCGAAGCGCAAGACCTGCCCGGTCAGGACTTTGAACAAGCGGCGATAGATGGCGTAGAAAAACCGAAACGTCAGCGTCTCGGAGCGGCGCGCGCGTTCGGCGGCGGCGACATCGATAGCGCTGCTGGCGAGCGCATCGAGCAGGTTCGGGATTTCCTCTGGCCGGTCCTCGCCGTCGCAATCCATCACCACGCAGCCGGCCAAGCCCGTCATTGCGGCTGCGCGAGCAAGGCCAATGGCGATGGCATTTTGATGGCCGACATTGCGCGCCAAACGCAAGATTTCCCCAGCCAGGCCGGCCTCGGTCAGCGCAGCGAGTTGCGGCGGCGCGGACAACGAGCCGTCATCCACGGCTACGACATGGAAGCGCAATTCGCCGCACTCGCGCTCCAGCGCGGCAAGCCGCCGGCACAATTCGGCAAAGCTGTCCTGATCTTCATACACGGGCGTGACGACGGCATAGAGCGGCATGGAGGAAGCAACGTAACCGTCACAGCTGGCGCCCACAATCGCGCTCGCCCGAGCCGGCAGCCGCAAGCGAACCAACCTCTGCATGGTCGGAGTAGCAGGATTCGAACCTACGACCCCCACGTCCCGAACGTGGTGCTCTACCAGGCTGAGCTATACTCCGACG
>JANNFH010000255.1:0-2428 GCA_031379565.1 Alphaproteobacteria bacterium | reverse complement strand
TGGTGTGGAACCGTCTCATCATGCCGAACGGGTGGTCGATCGCCCTACAGGGCATGGAAGGTGCTGATCCATCCGGCGCAGCGGGTCTGCGTGACCGCACCGACTTTCACTTGGGCCGCCTCGCGGGTGCTGTAGGGCTCTCCGCGATCATTAGTGTCGTCGCGAACAACTCGGAAAATGATCAGCGTACCGGAAGCTTCGCGCAAACCGTTGGCGACGCCGCCGCGCAAGAAGCGGCGCGCACCGGGGGACGTATCGTCGATCGTGAATTGTCGGTGCGTCCAACCTTGCGCGTCCGCGCCGGCGCGTCGGTTCGCGTTCTCGTAACGCGCGACATTCGCCTCAGACCCTACCCAACGCAGTAAGGAGCGAGACCCATGTTGCGGGAGAGACAAGCGGCAAGTTTCCTCGGCGTTGCGCCCAAGACCCTTGCCAATTGGCGATCACAGGGGAAGGGGCCGAAGTTCTGCAGGCTGGGCCGTGCAATCGGCTATCGCCAAGAGGATCTCGACGCTTTCGTCGCGGACGCCTTGACCGACCCCAGCGACAAACCGGACCCGCGTATGCTTCTCCACGGCGATGAGCCTGCGATCGAGCCGGCCGGGTGAGGTCAGCCCTGAACCGTCCGTGGTGTACCAGAAATCAGCCGTTTGGCTGCGGTGCAGCGCTTGAGTACTCTTGGTCCTAAACGGCTACTCGACGCGGTGCGCAGATCGGTCAGTTAGGCGTCAGGCCCCTCATTTTGGCGCAAGCGCGCCAACAAAACGGGCGGCGAAGGCGATCCACTCTTCCAGACCCGCGTCTATCGCGGCCTCCGCATCAACCCAAATGATCCCGCGCATCGGCTTGCCAGTGATGTCCATCGGCGTCGCGCCCGCGCGCGCGAGCGCTTCCGCCTCCTGCTCCTTACCCACGCGAAACATGAAACGCCCGACCTCGACGCCGCACAGCATGTTGCCGTTAAGCATCCAGCAATAACCGCCAAACATCCTTTTTTCGGCGACGCCCTTGCGCCGGGCCAACGCGCCGCGCATCAGGTCCGCCAAGTGTGGGTCGTGGGGCATGTCTTCCACCTAAAAATCGCCGCGTCGACTCAGCGTGCATTGCCGCGTCGCCGATTAGCCGCGACTCTGTGACAGCTCGAGCGTGCTGAGTGCGTGTGCGTATGCGGCGCTGCGAACCTCTTCCGCGAGCTTTGAATTTGGCAGTGTTCGGGCCAGCACCATTCCGCCGACGCTCAGTGCGGCCAACGCCAATGCCGTGCGATGGGTGACGCGCGAAGGACCTGTAAGGCTGTTTTCAAAGAGGCCCACCATGGCCACTAGGAGCTCTTGATAGGCGGCCTGCACCGCGGGATTGCTCCTGGCAATGTCGGATGGAAGGGCGATCATGGGACACTGACCGTCGAGGTCTCCGAGATGTTCCTTGGACAAATACCCCGCCAACATTTGCGCTGCAGCGTCACGGGTAGGCTTCAACGGATCGATCCCAGCTTTGGCGCGCCACTGAGCGCCTCGACCCATCAGGAAACTGGATACGGCCGCCGCAAACAGCTCCTCCTTGCTCGTAAAGTGATTGTAGAATCCACCCCGCGTCAGCTTGGCGCGGGCCATCACCATGTCGATGCTGACATTGTCGTACCCATGCCGATTGAAGAGCATGCGCGCGCATTCGACAATTCGCGACCGGGTTTTCTGCTTGTGTTCGGCGCTGTAGGGCATGGCCCATCCCCGCAATTTGTTCAGCCTATCAGAAGATCAAAATATGATCTTGAACATATTTAGCGTATTGCGCACACCTTGGGCAGCGGTACAATCGAAACCGCGCTCGTCCGAGTGCCCAAGGAGGCCGCGATGCCCAAGTTTATCTTCGCTTATCACGGCGGACCCAAATCCATGTCGAAAGAGGAAGGCGCCGCCCATATGGCGAAATGGAAGGCGTGGATGAGCAGCCTTGGCGATGCTGTCGTTGATCCAGGCATGCCAGTTGGCCCGTCAAAGACAGTCAGCGCCGATGGTATCAGCGATGGCGGCGGATCAAATCCGCTTTCAGGGATCACCATTGTTCAAGCGGACACGATGGACGCCGCGCTGAAGATGGCGAAGGCGAGCCCCCATCTTAACATTGGCGGTACCATTGAGGTCGCCGAAGCAATGAACATGAAAATGTGACCCACACCTGCAATCGCCAGGAATTTGCTGATGCTTGAACGGGAGTCTTACACATGAGCCAGACATTTACTGGCGGATGCCTTTGTGGCGCGGTCCGCTATTCGTGTTCCGCCGAGCCCGCAATGGCGGGGCATTGTCATTGCGAGGATTGCCGCCGTTCGAGCGGCACTGGGCATTCCTCGCACCTTGCCGCACCAGAGGCGAGCGTCACGCTGACCGGTGAGACCAAGGCCTATGAGCGCCCGGCCGATAGCGGC
>JANNFH010000252.1:0-8388 GCA_031379565.1 Alphaproteobacteria bacterium | reverse complement strand
CGCCAAAGCGTTGCATGTGCGCGAGGCCGATAGCGCTGTGCATATCGGCGCTTCGCCGGCGAAGGAGAGCTATCTGCGCGGCGAGAAGATCATCGCCGCCGCCAAGCAAACCGGCGCGGAGGCGATCCATCCCGGTTACGGCTTTCTCTCCGAAAACGCCGATTTCGCGCAAGCCGTGATCGATGCCGGCCTGATCTGGATCGGCCCGCGTCCGGACTCGATCCGCGCCATGGGCCTCAAGGACGCCGCCAAGAAACTCATGGCCGAAGCTGGCGTGCCGGTAACGCCCGGCTATCTCGGCGAGGATCAGAGCGAAGCGCGCCTGCAAACCGAGGCCGACACGATCGGTTATCCGGTGCTGATCAAGGCCGTCGCGGGCGGCGGCGGCAAGGGCATGCGCAAGGTCGAAAAGAAAGCCGAGTTCAAATCCGCGCTTGCCTCCGCCAAGCGCGAAGCCGCCGCCGCGTTCGGCGACGATCGCGTGCTCTTGGAAATGTATGTGCAGCGCCCGCGCCATATCGAGGTGCAGGTGTTCGGCGATACGCACGGCAATGTCGTCCATCTGTTTGAGCGCGATTGCTCGCTGCAGCGCCGCCACCAGAAGGTGATCGAAGAAGCGCCCGCGCCGGGGATGGACGAGGCGACACGCGCGTCGCTTTGCGCGGCCGCGGTGAAGGCGGCGCGCGCCGTGAATTACGTCAGCGCCGGCACTATCGAATTCATCGCTGACGCCAGCGAAGGTCTCCGCGCCGACCGCATCTGGTTCATGGAAATGAACACGCGCCTGCAAGTCGAGCACCCGGTGACGGAAGAGATCACCGGGCAAGATTTGGTGGAGTGGCAATTGCGAGTCGCCAGCGGCGAGAAGCTGCCGCTGAAACAAGAAGATCTGCGCATCAAGGGCTGGGCGATGGAAGCGCGGCTATACGCGGAAAATCCGGACGCTGGCTTTCTACCTTCAACCGGCTGGCTCGATCACCTGCATCTTCCGAGCAAAGCTCGCGTCGAAACCGGCGTTGAGCAAGGCGACGAAGTCAGTCCGTACTATGATCCAATGATCGCAAAAATCATCACTCACGCCAACGATAGAGCGGTCGCGGCCGCCACCCTCGAGCTTGCTTGTGCCGAGATTTGCGTTTCGCCAATCCGCACAAACGCTGGCATGCTGGCGCGAACTCTGGGCAACGCTGACTTCATAAACGGCGATGTCGATACAGGGTTTATTGCGCGCCATGATGATCTGGTGAGACGACCGCCGCCGAGCGAAAGCAAATGGCGAAGCGCGGCAAACGTCGCCGGCGTCGGAACTCCGTCCAATAGAGCATACAATGAGCCGGAATGTTTTGGCTTTCGCCTGAACGCGGCGCCCCGCGCATTCATTCAACTGAGTTGTGATGACGAAAGGCGGCAGGTCGAGATATCCAAACCCTCGCACTTCGACGAGGGGTTAGGGTTCGATCCTGCGCGTGGTATTGTCGTGTTCGAGCGCGGCGAAACCTACATCATCAAGCACGACACCGGCGAGCGCGCAGAAGGCGAAGCCGCCGCCGGCGATGGCGTGATACCCTCGCCGATGCCCGGCAAGATCGTCTCCGTTGCGACGAAAGTCGGCGCCAAAGTGAAGAAGGGCGATGCGCTGCTGGTGCTCGAAGCGATGAAGATGGAGCACACGCTCAATGCGCCGTTCGACGGCAAAGTCGCGGAGCTGCGCGCCAAGGCGGGCGACCAGGTCGCCGAAGGCGCGCTGTTGGCGAAGCTCGAACCGCATTGAGCGAGGTAGGGAAAGTGCGAAGCGACCTTGCACTTCAGCTCAGAATATCGAACGCTGCTTCCTCGGGGCTTGGATGGCGCGGGCCTTCGCCAAACGTCTCATTGACATCGACCACGGCCAGCGGAGGGGTCGCTGCATTGTGCGGTACGACGGCGCCGGGCCCGACGCGGGCGCCAGCGCCAAGAAAGGCGTACGAGCCGATCCGCACCGGCCGCACCAACACCAGGATGCCGCCTTCGGTCTTGCGCCGTGCGTGCGCGGAGAGCTCAACCAGACGGGAAAATACGACGCGGTTGCCGATATCAACTAGATTGCGATCCAGGATCGAGCAATTCACCGACCATTCGACGCCATAGCCGATGCGCGAGCCCCAAAGCCGAAGCCACATCGAATAAAATCCCGGGATAACCCGCAGCAAAGCTTCAAGATAAGGCAGCGCGTCGTAGAAGACTTGGATGTGATGCGCCGCCAGCCAGGATGAAAACTCTCGCCCGTCGATCTTGGTCACGCCCGGCAGAATCGGGGCCCAGCGTAAAAGAATGCGCAGCACCATTGGCGGCAGCAGATAAAGCACACCAACGAACAAGAACACCGTCCATCCCGATGGCCACGCCGCAAGGGCGCCCAGCGCGCCCGCAGCGGCAATCGTCAGCAGCAACGGAAAATAGGAAAACAGACGGTTGAGCGCCGTCATCGCGTCACGCCGCGTCGCAGCGAACCGCGCCTGCGAACAGCGCTTGCAAGTCTTCGGCGCCGCGCGCGTTGCGCAGTTTGTCGCGAATTTCGGCGCGGCGCAGAAACCGCGACACGCGCGCCAGCGCTTTCAGATGATCGGCGCCGCGGTCAGCCGGCGTTAGCAGCAGGAACACCAGATCGGCGGCGCGGCCATCCAGGGCGCCGAAATCCTGCGCCGGGTCAAGCCGCGCGAAGGCGCCAAGCGGGCGTTCCAATCCCTTGATCTGGGCGTGGGGAATGGCGACGCCTTCGCCCATGCCGGTGCCGGAGAGCCGCTCGCGCATCAGCACGGCCTCAAACGCCAGGCGCGCGTCGATGCCGCCAGCTTTCGCCAGTGCGTCGGCCATCGATTGCAGCGCCTGCCGGCGCGAGGTCGCGGCGAGGCGCGGCAGAATTGCCTCCGACAAGACCAGATCGCTCAGATCGTTCATCCTTACCTCGTGCGTCAGATCGGATGATCCGTCAGCCCGCTGCCGGGCGCTCCGGATCGACCCAGCCGACATTTCCGTCGCTTCGCCGATACACCAGATTAAGGCCGCCATGCCCTGCGTTCCGGAACAGGAACGCTGGGCTATCCGAGAGGTCGAGCTGCATCACCGCGGTCGCGACGGTCATGGTGCGGATTGGGACCTTGGTTTCCGCGATCACCAGCGGCGCGGCGTCTTCCTCAACCGGTGAAGCGGCCACATCGGCCCCGTTTTCCTCCGGCAACGGGGCCAGCACATAGGCCAGCGCGTCCTCGGCGGGAAGGGGCGGGCGAGCGTCCGAATGATGATTTTTCAGCCGCCTCTTATAGCGCCGGACCCGCTTTTCGAGCTTGGTGAGGGCGTCGTCGAAGGCGCTGTGGGCATCTCCGCCATGCCCTTGAGCCTGCAGGGAAATTCCCGAGAAAAGGTGGACGAGGCAATCGACCTCGACGCCATTTGCGCCATCCTTGCCGACCGTGACCACGGCGTCGGTGGCGCGGCTGAAATATTTCGCGACCCCGCTGCTGAGCTCGCTTTCAATCCGGGTTCTTAGCGCTTCGCCGACATCAATCTGCCGTCCGGCGACTTGTATGCGCATGAAGGAGCCTCCTTGTTGCAAACCGCCTTCCGGCGGGGGGCTCTCGCGAACGGGCCTCGCCCCCTTTGAGGCCCTCCCGATCCCCCTAAGAAGTAGGCCCGGGCGCGGGCGGAATCAACGCGAAGCGCCTGCTAAGGGTCCTTTTGCCAAGCCCGGCGAATCCCAATCTGCAGGGTCTGGGGGCGAACACATGAATACAGGCAGCGCGGCGCCGCAGGCGAGAGCATCGGCGGGCGATCTCCTGGCCATCGCCATTTGCACGTTGTGCTGGGGTACGACCTGGTTCGCGATCACGCTTCAACTCGGCGTGGTCGATCCGGTTGTGTCGGTCACCTATCGCTTCGCGCTTGCGGGCGCGCTCGTCTTCGCGTGGTGCACGCTGCGCCGCCAGAGCATTGCACTCACACGCACGCAACACTTCTGGGCTTTCCTGGTGGGCCTCGTCACTTTCGGCGTGAATTACCCGTTCGTGTATCTCGCTGAGCAATGGGTCAACTCGGCCGTCGTCGCGGTTGTATTTGCGTCGATGTCGTTCATCAATTTGATCGCGTTCCGCATCACCTTTGGCCAGCGCGCGCCACTTCTGGCCTGGGGTGCGGCAGGTCTCGGCATTACCGGCGTGGGACTGCTTTCCTGGGGCGAATTGGCCGAAGCGCAGCTCGACGCACGCGCGCTGTTCGGGCTCGCGCTTACCTTCGCGGGCGTGGTTGCATCGGTGATAGGCAATCTCTTCGCCCGCAAGAATGAGGAAGCGCACGCCCCGCTGATCGCCTCGACCGGCTGGGCGATGCTCTACGGCGCGTTGGTGCTGGCGCTGTTCTGCTTGGCCACCGGACGCCCCTTCGTGTTCGACATGAGCGTGCGCTATGTGGGCTCGCTGCTCTATCTCTCCATCGTCGGTTCGGTGATCGCGTTCCTGGTCTATTACGCGTTGGCGCGGCGGCGGGGATACGCGACGGCGTCTTATATTTCCGCGCTCGTGCCGCTGGTGGCGATGTTGATGTCGAGCCTGTTTGAAGCGAAAACTTGGGGTTTGTTGGCGTTGGTTGGCGTGGCTTTGGCGCTGGCCGGCCAATGGCTGCTCCTGCGCGTGCGGCGCGCGTCGTGAGCTACGGCATCGCCCGGATGGCGGCTTCGACGCCGGGCAGCAACACGTCGTCGCCGGCATCTTCACCGAGCCGCGAGTTGAGATAGATCACCGACAGGAACGCATTCACATTGTTGCGCCAGGCGAGCCCGCTCTGGGACGAGAACGTGTCGTCGCGTTGTTGCGGGAAGCGCGCGAAATATTCGGCCCATTCCGCTTCGTCAAACACGCCGCGGCGCGCGATATAAACGATCGGGTACGCCATCCGCTCGGGCTCGCCATAAATGTAGAAATGGCACGCCGGCGTCACTTGCGCCGCCACCGCGTCCCGGATGCGGGCCAGCTCCGGTTTTCCAAAAGCGGGATTGAGCGAAAGCTGGAGCAAGAGGTCCGAACCGTGCGCAATGCCGTGGCGCCAACCCTCGTGCTCATCGAAGCCGCGATAATCGCGTACATTGGTGAAGAACGCGATCGAGGCGTCGAGCAATTGCGCCTGCTGCGCGGGGCTCAAGAATGCCTGCACGCGATCGGCGCGCGCCACTTCGGATAACACCAAAGCCGCGAACGGCCGCTCGAAGCCAGCCCCTTCAGGCGCAGTGAGGCGCGCCTGCAGATCGGTATTGAGCGCCAGCATGGTTTCGCTGCTGAGCTGACGGTTGCGGAGCATGTGCTGCAAGCTTTCGAAGGCGAGGCCGTCGCGCAGGGCCGGATCGGGCGAAGCAAGACACGCCGTCAACGCGCGCGCGAGGGCATTGCGCGCCGCGTCGCCAGGAATTGCCCACTCGCGGCCCTTAAGCGCTTCGAGCGCAGCGCGGTCATAGCTGGCTGGCGGGCAGGACGATTGCGCCTGCGCTGGCGCGGTGGCGCACGAGGAAAGGGCGAGCGCGGCGAGGAGGGCGATGGGTTTCATGCGGGCATTTCCTGTGGCGGCGACGTGTAGGCAAGCGTTTGTGGTTGGTTTGTTATCACGCCCGTCATTTAGCGCGCGCAGCGATGTGCTCCGGACAACGCTCCGCGTTGCCGAGGTGGTGATTCCGAAACCTCCGTTGCGAGGGGAGGCGGGGCGCGAGGAACGCGCCGAGTAGTCTCAAGACGCCGCTTTCGCGGCTTGCGCGTTCGCACGCGCCCCGGTTCGGTCGTTTTTCCCGGCTTGGGACCGAGGAGTTGTAGAACGCCGCCGACAAGACGGCTCGCCACCTGGACGACGGGTCCGGCTCGTGCGTCCGTCGAACGCCCGAGCCACGGGGCTTAGCTCCATGCCCTTTTCGCCGGTGCCGCGCGCAAGGTTCCGAAGCCTTGGACTCTTCGGTTTCACGCCCCGAAGACAGAGACCGCGCCGACCGCGCCCCACGCCTCTCAAAGATATCGGAGCTCTTCGAAATCCTCCCGTGCGTGAGACGAAGCGAGTGTCGCATGGTTTGGATGCTGTTGGATTGAACGGGCTCTATGCCCCTATTTTGGCGCGGTGTTCGCGGGCTGGACCGCGCGCCTCCGGGCGCGCAGCGCTTTGGTTGAAGAAAAGAGCGGGCTTGGAAGCCCGCGCTCCAACTTGGCGCGCGTGACGCCTTGTAATGGATAGGCGCGGCCTTGTCCCGCGGCGCACATTGACATGTGCAACCATTGCACATACGATAGCTGCAAATGCCGAGGATCATGCGGTTTTCGAATGCAGAGCGGACGTGTCGATCTGCGTGAGGCGTTGGCCAGGGCGGCGGAGAACAAGGAATTGTTGCGGGCGAAATGGGAAGAGTTGAGCGGACATTGAGTAGGTTGGGAAAGATCACGAGCGTCGCAGTGTCGGGCGACAAGCGATTGGAGATCGGCTGGGACGACGGGCGCTTCGCGCCGGTCGATCTTTCCGAGATCACCGACACGCACAAGGCCCTCATGCCGTTGCGCAAGAAAAGCGAGTTCGCCCGCGTCGCATTAAGTGGCGACGGCTGGTCGCTGGAATGGCCGAGCGGCGTCGATTTCGGCGCCTCGCAATTACGCCGCTGGGCGGACGAGCAAGCCGGTGAGATTATGCGGCCAACCGCGTTTCGAGAGTGGATGGAGGAATTTGGCCTGACGCAGGAAGCGGCGTCGCAAGCGCTTGGGCTCTCGCGGCGGATGATCGGCTATTACCTCAGCGGTGAGAAGGTTATTCCGAAGACTGTGATGCTAGCGACTGAGGGATGGGCGGCGCGGAAGGAGGCTTAGGACATGCAACAATGCAAACGGCGCCTTGGCGGAGGATTTTCGGTCTTGTGTTTGTTGTAAAGCCAACGGTCGATTGCCTGTGGAGGTCGCTCCAGCCGGTGCGCGAGCTCTTGGAGGACAGTGTGGTAGTCTTTCCACTGCGTGATTCCAAGATTCGTGCCTCCGGGACGCCCAAAGACAAGCCCGCGTTTGCGCAGAATCTCCCACGCCCTTCGATCAATCACCCCAAATTTTTTCGGAAATATCCAGGCGAGGATGCACGATGCAGTGGGGACAGCTACACCATCAAGCACGAGAAGAGCGTTCATTCGCGTATTCTCATTTTTGGCCTCAAATGCCATGCGAGTTTGGCGTCGGACAAGCGCTGATGGATTTAGCCTGCAAAGCTTCGCCCTGCGCCGACTTTTGAGCAGCGCAATGCGATACAGCCAATCCCTGTTAATCCCGCGCGACGTATCGACGAGTTGAAGTTCGTGGATCAGTTTGGCAATTGGCTTATCGGTCGTTGAGAGCTCATCAAAATCTGATTGCATCTCGGCAATAAGGACTTCGAGCGGCTCCATAGCTAAAGCCCGTTCGCCAGCTTGCGCTTGCGTTCCACGCTGCTGGGGATGCGCAGGCTTTCGCGATATTTCGCCACCGTGCGGCGGGCGATTTCGACGCCCTTCTCGCGCAGAATCTCCACGATGCGGTCGTCGCTCAGGATATCGGCGTCGGTCTCGCCGTCAATCAAACCTCTGATCTGGTGGCGTACGGCTTCGGCGCTGTGACTTTCGCCGCCGTCGGCGGAATTGATCGAGGCGGTGAAGAAGTATTTCAGCTCGAACAGGCCGCGCGGGGTGGCGATGTATTTGTTCGAGGTGACGCGGCTTACCGTACTCTCGTGCATCTCGATCGCGGTGGCGACGGTTTTCAGATTCAGTGGCCGCAGGTACGCGATTCCATAGGCGAAGAAGCCGTCCTGCTGGCGTACGATTTCGCGCGCGACCTTCAAAATCGTGCGTGCGCGCTGGTCGAGGCTTTTCACCAGCCAGCTGGCGTTGGCGGCGCATTCGGTGAGGAATTGCTTGTCCTCTTCGCGCTTGGCTGTCTTTGACACCGTCGCGTAATAACGCTGGTTCATCAGCACGCGCGGCATCGTATCGGTGTTGAGCTCCACCACCCATGATCCATCTTGTCCGGCCCGCACGTATACATCGGGCGCGATCGTCTGCGCCGGCTGGCCGCCAAACGCCGCGCCGGGCTTCGGCGTCAGCGCGCGGATTTCGGCGATCATTTCGAGCAAGTCTTCGCGGTCAACGCCGATAACGTGCTCGAGCCGCTCCATGTGGCCCTTGGCCAGCAGATCGAGATGCGCCAGCAGCTTTTCCATCGCCGGATCGAAGCGGCCGCGATCCTTCAATTGCAGCGCCAGGCATTCAGGAATGTCGCGCGCCATGATGCCGGCAGGCTCGAAGCCCTGCATGAGTTCGAGCACGTGCAACACTTGGGCCTCGTCCGCGCCGATGCGCTCGGCGATCTCGCGCACATC
>JANNFH010000158.1:0-5383 GCA_031379565.1 Alphaproteobacteria bacterium | reverse complement strand
CGGCGCTCTGGGTCGCTGTAGGCTTGCCACTTGCGCTTGCCGGTGCGCCGGCGGCGATTGCGCTGCAAGCGCCGCCGGCGGCAGTCTTTGCTGTTGTCGCAAGTCTTGCGCTCGGTATGGCGGGCTTCATCGGCGTCGGGCTGATTGGCGCGGCCCTGACGGCGGGCGTCAAACGCGGCGGCGTGCTGATAGCGCTGATCGTGCTGCCGTTCTTCGCCCCGATTGTGATTTTCGGCTCGGCGGTAGCGGCGGGCGGTGGTTTTGGCGCGCCGTTCCTGATGCTCGCCGGGTGCGCCCTGGCTGCCATTGCATTGGGGCCGATGGCTGCGGCGGCGGCCTTGCGCCTTCAGCTTGATTGAGCGCATTGCAATGGTTGTGAAAGCAGGACTTGTAACGCCGCGATGATCCAAGCCCTCGCCAATCCGCTGGCTTTCATGCGCTTTTCAGCTTGGGCGGCGCCGCTCTGCGCGCTGATCGCGGCGGTGCTATTCGCGATCGGCCTGCCGTGGGGGTTGATCTACTCGCCCGCCGATTACCAGCAAGGCGAGACCGTGCGGATCATGTACGTCCACGTGCCGGCGGCATGGTGGGCGCTTGGCATCTACGCCTTCATGGCCGGCGCCAGCGTGATCGGTTTGGTCTGGCGCCATGCTTTGGCCGATGTGGCCGCGCGTTCGGCGGCGCCAGTGGGCGCGGCGTTCGCGGGCTTGTGTCTGATCACCGGATCGCTGTGGGGCGCGCCCACTTGGGGTACGTGGTGGGCGTGGGACGTTCGGCTCACTTCGATGTTGATCCTGTTTGTCATTTATTTGGGTTATCTGGCGCTGTGGTCGGCGATCGAGGACGAAGAAAGGGCCGCGCGGCTGGCGGCGATTCTTTGCCTCGCCGGCCTCGTAAACTTGCCGATCGTGCATTTCGCCGTGGAATGGCGCGGCGCTCTGCATCAGCCGCCGAGCATTGTGCGCAGCGGCGGTTCATCGATTGATAGCTCGATGCTGGGGCCATTGCTGACGATGGCAGGCGCCTATGCGTTCCTGTTTGGCGCGGTGCTGCTGACGAACATGCGCGCGGCAATAAACCGCCGGCGCGTCGAGGCCGCGCATTTGCGCAGAGCGGAAACATGATCGAGGGCGGGTGGGCTTATGTGGTGTCAGCTTACGCGGCAACGGTGATAGGGCTCGCCGCCCTCGCTTTGACGGCCTTTTTACGGGCGCGTCATTGGGCGCGCCGCGCCCGTGATCTGGACCAACGCACATGAGACGCGCGCTAGCGCTTGCGCCGTTGGCGCTGTTGCTGGCGGTCGTCGCCATGGCGGCTTTGGTGCTGATCCGCGGGGGCGAACGGGAGACCGTTTCCGGCGGCGATCTCGGCCGGCCGGCGCCGAGCTTTGCGCTGGCGCGCCTGGGCGGAGGCGAACTGGTGACCAGCGACGCCTTCGCCGGGCGCGCACACCTGATCAATTTCTACGCTTCCTGGTGCACGCCTTGCCGGGCCGAGCATGGCCAGTTGATGGCGCTCAAGCAGCAAGGCGTCGTTATTCTGGGCATCGCCTATAAGGATCAACCGGAAGCCGCCGCCCGCTTTCTTGCGGAATTGGGCGATCCATTCGCCGCGACCGGGCTTGATCCGGATGGACGTTTCGCCCTTGAAATCGGCGTCGCCGGCGCGGTGCCGGAGACGTTCGTCATCGGCGCCGACGGGCGCATCCGCGCCGTGCACCGCGGGCCGCTGACCGAGGAGGTGGTGGCGCGCGAAATCCTGCCGGCGCTCGCCTTTTGAATGGCGCTACTAGCGCACGTCGGCTTTGCGGCGGGTTTTGCGTTTTTCCGACCGCGGCGCAGGCGCTGGCGCGCTGGTGTGTTTCGCTTTCGCGTCAACGGCCTTGCGCCGTACGCGGGCGCGTTGCCTGGCCTCCTTTTTCGCCAGACGTCTGGCTTCGCGCTCGGCCTTGCGCGCCAGTTCGTCGGCGTGTTCGGAGAGGCGCACCAAGACGCCAAGGAACGCCTTTCGCTTGGTGCGCGGTAGCGCGTCGAGAATGGCGGCGTCCGCTGCCTTGGCGTGCCGGCGAGCCTGACCAAGCGTGGCGATTCCGGCTTCGGTAAGCGCCACGGCGTTGGCGCGCGCGTCAGTTTCAGAAGCCTTGCGCGCGATCCAGCCACGCCGCTCAAGTCGCGTCACCACATCGGCCAAAGTGGAGCGGTCGACGCCAGTGGCGCGCACGAGATCAATCTGGCTTACGCCCGGCGCTGCTGCGATCGCGGTCATCACCACAAATTGGCGCAAAGTGACGCCGTCTTCTCCAACCAGAAACGCAAAGCGATCCGAGGCCAATTGCTGCGCTCGGTGCAACAAATGGCTGGTGGACACCGCGTCCCACGGATCGTCTGGTTCGGTTTCATCCGGCATTACCGGCGCCATTTTCTGCCGCCCCATTTGGGCCGCCGGAGATTAAGAATGCACGGCGGCTAAGCAACATTTTCCGAGGTTCGTTCCCCAGCGAGGCGAAAATGCGCCGAAAGCGTGCTTATGCAGGCGGGTTTTGCTCCGCGCCCGGTGTATTTTCATCGTGCGAATGTTTGAGCACGAGCGGCGTGTTGAGCAGCGCGAACCCAAGCACAAGCGGAAAAAACAATACGATCCGCGCATTGACCCAAACCTCGGTGCTCTGCGTCAAACGTATCGCTTCGTTGAGCGCGGCCAGAAAAACGAAGAACACCGCCCAGCGCAGCGCCAGCACCGTCCAGATTCGATCCGGCAGCGTGAAGACGTGGCGGAACAATAGTTTCCAGACGTTTTGCTTGATCAGAACGGAGACGAAGATCGCCGTGGCGTAAAACAGATAGACGAACGTCGGCTTGATCTTGATGAAGTTTTCGTCGTGCAGAATGAGCGTTAAGCCACCGAATGCCGTGATCAGCACGCCGGTGACGATCAATACTGGGGGCACGCGGCCAATGCGGATGCGGCAATAGGCAACGGCCAGCAACGTCGCGGCGATGAAAATCGCGGTGGCGATGTAAACGGCGTTGTCTTGGGTTTGGGGCAGGCGTTGGAGCACGTTATAGGCGACAACGAACACGGCGACAGGGCCGAGATCGATGAGCAATTGATGGGCGGCTGTGGGTTTGGGCTTGTCGGTCATGACCGTCTGATACGCTGGAAGCACCGCCATGGACCAGGGCGTGTCATCGCAAGGTGTTTGCAAAATCGCAGGATTCCAGGCGACACTACCTCGAACTCGACGATCGGGGAGGGACAAATGCGATTTGTGCTCGCTTTGGCGATGCTGGCGGGGGCCTGCGCTTCGCCGGACCTAGCGCCGCAGCCCACGGGGCCTGCCTTGTCGATGTCGGAGATTTTGGAGCAATCGCCGGGTGCTGATTGGCGCCCGCTTGATCCCGAGAATTTGCTCTACATGGATTTGGCGGCGGGCCGCGTCATTATCGAACTCGCGCCCGATTTTGCGCCTTCCCACGCGCGCAATTTGCGTGCGCTGGCGCATGCGCGATACTTCGATGGCGCATGGGTTGTGCGTAGCCAAGATAATTACGTCGTCCAATGGAGCCGGGCCGAAGACGATCCCGCGCCGATGGGCGAAGGGGTCGCGGCCTTGCCGCCGGAATTTTCGCGCCCGCCCGGCGGCCTGCCGTTCCTCGCTCTTGCCGATCCAGATTCCTATGCGCCGGAGGTTGGCTTCTCGAATGGCTTTCCAGTCGCAAGCAATGGCCGCGAGGCCTGGCTCACGCATTGCTATGCCATGGTCGGCGCCGGGCGCGGCGATACTGCTGATAGCGGCAGCGGCGCCGAGCTCTACGTCGTCATCGGCCATGCGCCGCGCCATCTCGACCGCAACGTTACATTGGTCGGGCGCGTCGTGCAGGGGATGGAGCTGCTCTCGGTGATGCCGCGCGGAACTGGCCCGCTTGGCTTTTACGAAACGCCGCAGGAGCGCTCGCCCATCCGCTCGATTCGGCTCGGCGTCGACGTCCCGGCTGGCGAGCGTGCGAATTTGGAAGCCCTGCGCACGGACAGCGCCACCTTCGCCGCGCTCGTTGATGCGCGCCGCACCCGGCGTGAAAGCTGGTTTCTGGAACCGACCGGGCACATCAATCTGTGTAATGTGCCGCTGCCCGTGCGCGCGCGCGCGGATTGATGCTGGCTTTAGATTGAAGCCGAGAACCTGACCCGACAAGCGCCCCTCCCCCCTTGCGGGGGAGGGTAGGGTGGGGGGTGAGAGCGCCAACCTCACAGAGCCATTGGCGCCTGCACCCCCTCCCCCTACCCGCAAGGGGGAGGGGAGGCCTCACTTCGTCGCCGCTTCGACCTAAAACAACCGTGCGCTAAGCCGGAGCAAGCCCCACCAAGGCGCGGGCGAACGCATCGGCGTCGAACGGCTGCAAGTCTTCGATGCGTTCGCCAACACCGATGAAATGGATCGGCACTGCATGGCGCTGCGCCAGCGCCACCAGCACGCCGCCTTTGGCCGTGCCGTCGAGTTTGGTCATGACCAGCCCGGTAAGATCGCAAACCGCCCGGAACGATTCCACTTGGGAGAGCGCGTTTTGCCCGACTGTGGCGTCGAGCACGATCAATGTGTCGTGCGGGGCCTCCTCGTCCAGCTTCCGGATGACGCGAACGATCTTCGACAATTCCGCCATCAGTTCGGATTTGTTTTGCAGCCGCCCGGCCGTATCAATGAGCGCAACATCGGCGCCGGTCGCCTTGGCGTGCGCGACGGTCTCGTAAGCAATTCCGGCGGCGTCCGCGCCCTGGCTTGACGCGACAAAATCCGCCCCGGCGCGTGTCGCCCAGGTCTGCAATTGTTCGATGGCCGCGGCGCGGAAGGTATCGGCAGCGCCGATGACGACGCGCTGCCCCGACGCGACCAGCAACGCGGCAAGCTTGCCGATCGTTGTGGTTTTTCCCGAGCCGTTGACCCCGATCACCAGAACGATACGCGGCTTGGCGCTGTTTTGTGGTGCGAACGCCGCTTCGCGCGGCTTCAACACCAGCGCGATCTCCTCCGCCAGCGCTGCGCGCGCTTCTTCGGCGGAATTGTCCCTGGAGAAACGCTTATCGGCCAGCGACGCCGCGATACGGGCGGCGGCGGGCGCGCCCATGTCCGAGGCGATCAGCATGTCTTCCAATTGCGCAAGCGCGGCGGCGTCTAGTTTTTCCTTGGTGAAAAGCGCGCCGATTCCTTCTGAAAGCTTCGACGACGATTTACGCAATCCAGCGAAGAGGCTTTTGGATTCGGCTTGCTGGTCCTCTGGTTTCTTTTTGTCGAACAGGCCCCAGATCATACTGGAACGCCGATCAGATGCGCGCCGTCATGGCCGGTAAAACGCAACCGCACGGTTCGAGCGACTACGCACGCGGATTG
>JANNFH010000136.1:0-2125 GCA_031379565.1 Alphaproteobacteria bacterium | reverse complement strand
ACCCTGTTTTGCGGCGTGCCCTGGCGCGGTCGCGGACGGTCGCGCTACCAGCGCCGATTGTTTCGTGCGAGGCATGGTACGCGATCGACGCCGCGGAGATGATCGCAGCGGCGCTCAGTCCAACGCCATGAGCTCATGCGCGCGCGCTTCACTTGTGCTCATCGCGCTAGGCGCGCTGGCGTTGCTGGCGGCTCTGTGGCTCGGTCCGGTGGCGGTCTCGCTCGACGAGCTCCTGCGCGGCGATCTCGAAGCACAAACCATCGTTTGGCAAATCCGCTTTCCGCGAGCTTTGACGGCGTGGCTGGTTGGAGCTTCGCTTGGCCTCGCTGGGGCGGCGTTGCAGGGCCTGTTGCGCAATCCTTTGGCCGATTCTGGAGTGCTTGGCCTTTCCGGTTTCGCCGCGCTCGGCGCGGTGATCGCCTTCGCTTTTGGTTTCGCCGCGTTCGCGCCGCTCGCCGCGCTTGTTTTTGCGTTGGCCGCGGCCTTGCTGGTGACCGCGCTCGGCGCCGCCGCGCGCGGCCCGGCTAGCTTGGCTCTAATCGGCGTTGGGTTGTCGAGCTTCGCCGGCGGTCTGATCGCGCTCGCGCTCAACCTCGCGCCCAATCCAGGCGCGCTGGCCGATCTGGTGAATTGGACGCTTGGTTCGGTTGAAGGCCGTTCGTTGGCGGACGCGGCTTTGGCAGGGGCTTTTCTTGCCGTCGGCGCGACCTGCATATTCACAGCCGCGCGCGGCTTGCAGGCGTTGACGCTCGGCGAGGAAGCCGCCGCCGCCATCGGCGCCGATCTTCAACACACACGCGCGCTGGTCGTGCTGGGCGCGGCGGCGTGTACGGGCGGCGCCACGGCGGTTGCCGGCGTGATCGGCTTTGTCGGGGTAGCCGCGCCGCATCTGGTGCGCGCGCTGGCAGGACATGATCCGGCGCGCTTGCTTTTACCCAGCGCGCTGGCCGGCGGCACCATGCTTGTGATCGCCGACGTGGCTGTGCGCGTGCTGCCGACGGATACGGAGCTGAAGCTCGGGGTCGCCGCGGCGCTGATCGGCGGGCCGGTGTTTGCTCTGATTGCAGCGCGCCTCGCGGCGCGGGGCGGGGAAGCATGAGGCCGCTGTTGTCGCTGGCTCAGGTGGGTGTTGCGCTCGGTCGCGCCCGTGTGCTCGATGGCGTGTCACTCGAAGTCGCGCGCGGGGAGGTCGTTGCGCTGCTGGGCCCGAACGGCGCTGGCAAGACTACGCTGATGCGCGCGGCCCTTGGCCTCGTCGCACTTTCTTCGGGATCGGCGCGCCTTGGCGGGGACAATCCGCGTGCCTTGTCGTCGCGCCAGCGCGCCCTGTGCGCCGCCTATTTGCCGCAGCGGCCGCAGGCAATCTGGCCAGTGTCGGTGGAAAGCCTGGTCGCGCTTGGGCGCTTCGCCTATGGCGCATCGCCGGATCGTTTGGGCGCACGTGATCAAGCGGCAGTGGACGCAGCGCTTGAAGCGTGCGCGCTCACGCCGCTGTGCGGTCGGCGCATGGATGAGATTTCCGGAGGCGAGAAGGCGCGCGCGCATCTTGCGCGTGCGCTGGCGCAGCAGGCGCCGTTGCTAGTGCTTGACGAACCGAGTGCTGGGCTCGACCCCGCGCAGGCGCTCGGCGTGGCGGACATTCTGCGCGCGCATGCGCAGGGCGGCGGGGGCGTAGCGTTTTCTACCCATGACATTGCGCTCGCTGCGCGCACGGCCGACCGCGTGCTGTTGCTGCGCCAGGGATGCACGCTCGCCAATGGCGCTCCAAGTTTGGCGTTAACGCCAGAAGCGCTTGAGGCCGCGTATGGCCGCAAGGGCAAGCTGGAGCGTATCGGCGTGGGTTTCGCCGCCGTGTTCGAGTGAGTCATAATTTATACGCGCCGGCCTGAATGCGGGTATGAAGCGCGGCATTGATGGGAACGTAGGCGCCCGCTTCAGGATCGTCGAAATAGAGCGGCAACTCACATTTGGCCGGGTCGAAACCGTCGCGCACCAGATCGACTTTGCGATACTTGAACGTGCCGGTGGTTTCGATCGCGGGCTGCAGGCGGATGAAAAGCGGCCTTGCGTAGGCGGGTAATTCACAGGTGATGAAATCGCGCAAGCCATCCAGCTTGAAATCAGG
>JANNFH010000068.1:0-10784 GCA_031379565.1 Alphaproteobacteria bacterium | reverse complement strand
GGCAATTCCAGCAAATTCGCCGGCACGACGTTGAAATTCGCCGCCATCGGCGTCATCAGCGTGCCGCAGAAACCCGCCAGCATGCCAATGGCGCACACGCGGGCTGGGTCGCCGCCGAAATGCTGCACGACGATGGGCAGGCCGACGGCCGCGGTCATCACAGGGAACGCTGCAAAGGCGTTGCCCATGATGATGGTGAACAGCGCCATGCCGATGCAATAAGCGGCGACCGCGAGTGTTGGCGTGTCGAGGGGAATGTAGTCGGAAAAGATTTGCCCAACCTGTTGGCCGACGCCGGCGGCGAGGAACACCGCGCCGAGCGAAGCCAGCATTTGCGGCAGGATCGCCGCCCAGCCGACCGAATCCATCAGCCGCCGGCCTTCCTGCAACGGCGCAAGCAGCGGCGGGCGCAACCAGAGCATGGCGATGGCGATTGCGATGAGGACGCCGAGCACCAGCGAGATCAGCGTTGCCTGCGCCGGATCGATCAGCTGCGCGCCCCAGGCGGTTTGCTTGGCGGCTAGTGTGCCAGCCAGCGCGGTAGCTGGAATGATGAGGGCGGGGAGAAACAGAACATCGCTATTCCTGATGGCGCTTTCACGGCGCTGTTCGGGCGTCGTCGTCTTCGGCTTGCCTTGGCCAAGCCCGAGGGCGGCGATGATGACAAGGCCAAGCGCAAGCACGCCGTTGCCAAGATCGCCAATGAGGTGCCCGGCGAGGAAACTCGTCGCGAGCAAGCCCCAGAAAATAGCGTTGCGCAGGCGGCGGGGATTGCTGGTGTCGATCGCCGAGAGCAGCGAGAGCGCCGCGAAAAAGCAGCCGCCGACGATGTAGGCGTGCGCGAGCGTGATCATGGCGCGGCCTCCGGCGTGGAATGGTTCGAAGCCGGCGGCCTGAGGGCGCGTTCAAGGCTGCGGTCGAGCAGCAACAGGCGGGCGCCATGAATCAGCAACGCCGCGATGGCGGTGGGGATGGCCCAGACCGAAAGCTGCAAGGGCTCGACGACGATGCCGTTTTGCTCGAGGAAACCCTTGATCAATAGGATCGATGCGATGGCGATGAAAATGTCTTCGCCGAAAAACAGCGCGATGTTATCGACGGCGGCGGAATGAGCGCGGATGCGAAAGCGTTGCTTATCAGGCAAAGCGCCGAAATGTGCCTCGGCGGCGGCCTCCGCCATCGGCGCCACTAGCGGGCGCACCATTTGTGCGTGCCCGCCGAGTGAGGTGAGGCCAAGGGCGGCGGCGAGTTGGCGGATGAGGAAATAGACCAAGAGCAGCCTGCCGACTGTAGCCGCTTGCACTCTTGCAATAACGAGGCGCGCCCGTTCTTGCAGGCCGGCGCGCTCCAAGAGCCCGATGGCGGCGAGCACGACCCAAACCAGCGAGACGTAGCGGCTGTCGTTGAAGGCCTTGCCGAACGATCCGAGCGTGGCGATGGCGGCGCCGAACATAAGCTGGAGGTTTGTATCGGGCGCCCAGGCGGCAGCGAGACCGGTGGTGAGCGCGGCGGCCATCACCACGAGCAGGGGATTGGCCCGGACAATGAAACCTAGCACAACGATGGCTATGCCTAGAAGTACGAGCACGAATTCTCCCCCATTGCGCCCGTCATTCCGGGGCGGCGAAGCCGAACCCGGAACCCAGGGATCATTGGGCGACGCGTTTGCCCTGGGTTCCAGATCGCGCTTCGCGCGTCTGGAATGACGGAGTGTTGTTTTGTCATTTAGCGCCATACCCGCCGCCACCCGGTGTTTCGATGATAAACACATCGCCGGGATTCATCCCAACTCTTTGCGTTGCGCCTAGGGCTTCGACGCTTCCGTTCGTGCGCTCAACCCGGTTGACGCCTGCCGCTCCGGCTTCGCCGCCGGCCAAGCCGAAGGGCGCGGTGGCGCGCCGGTTGGACAGAATCGCCGCGGTCATCGGTGCGCGGAAGCGGATGCGGCGGATGGCGCCATCGCCGCCGCGATGCGCCCCAGCGCCACCGGATTCGCGGCGCACGCTGAATTGCTCGACAAGTACCGGAAACCGGGTTTCCAGCACCTCCGGATCGGTGAGTCGCGTGTTGGTCATGTGCGTCTGCACGGCGGAGGCGCCGTCAAAGTCCGGTCCGGCGCCAGCGCCTCCGGCGATGGTTTCGTAATATTGATGGATATCGTTGCCGAAGGTGAAATTGTTCATCGTGCCCTGCGACGCTGCCAGCACGCCAAGCGCGCCATAAAGAACATCAACAACAATTTGGCTGGTCTCGACGTTGCCGGCCACCACCGCCGCCCCGCGCCTGGGATTGAGTATCGATCCTTCCGGGACGATGATCTCGATGGACTTCAGGCATCCTTCGTTGAGCGGGATGTTGTCCTCGACCAGGGTGCGGAAGACATAGAGGATCGCGGCGCGCGTGATCGCGAGCGGGGCGTTGAAATTGCCGCGATCCTGGCCGCTCGTGCCGGTGAAATCGATGAGCACGGTTCGCGCCTTATGATTCGGGCGGATAGCGACGCGGATGATTGCGCCATTGTCCATCGGCGCCTCGAACTGGCCCGGCTGGAGCTTGGCGATGACACAGCGGATTAGCTCCTCGGCGTTGTCCTGGACGTGGCCCATGTAAGCCATGACGCCGTCGCGACCGTAATGGGCGACGAGGCGCTTCAATTCTTCCGCGCCGCCCATGCAGGCGGCGATCTGGGCCTTCAAATCGGCGATGTTGCGATCGATGTCGCGGGCGGGGAATGGGCTGGAGGCGAGAAGCGTGCGGGTTTCGGCTTCACGCATGTGACCGTTCTCGACCAGGAGAAAGTTCTCGATCAACACGCCTTCCTGTTCGATACTGGTGCTATCGGGTGGCATCGAGCCAGGGCTGACGCCGCCGATGTCGGCGTGATGGCCGCGCGCGGCGGTGAAGAACGCGGGCGTAGTTTCGCCCTCCAAGATGATTGGCGCAATGATGGTAATGTCGGGCAGATGCGTGCCGCCGGCATGCGGGGCGTTGAGCATGTAGAGATCACCGGCTCGAATGCCGCGGCCATCGCGATTCTCCCCGCGCGCATCGAGGACGGCGCGGATGCTGTCGCCCATCGAGCCCAGGTGCACAGGGATGTGCGGCGCGTTGGCGACAAGGCCGCCGCTGGAATCAAACAGCGCACATGAAAAATCGAGCCGCTCCTTGATGTTGACGGAAGAGGCGGTGGTCTGCAACGCCAGACCCATTTCCTCGGCCACGCCCATGAAGCGATTGTTGAACACCTCAAGCAGAATCGGATCGGCCCGTGCGCCGATCGCCGCGTGGGTCTCAAGCGGCGTGATGCGGTTGAGGATGAGATCGCGATTGTTACTCATGCGGGCGCGCCAGCCGGGCGCGACGTAGGTGGTTGCGTTAGGCTCAACGATGAGCGCGGGGCCGTCGATTTCAGCGCCGGCGTGGAGCGCCTCGCGGCCGAAGATCGGGGTGTCGTCCTCACCGCGCGCGACGGGCGCTCCCTCGGACCGCCGGCTTCCAGCCGGCAAGACAGGTCCATCGGTGGCAAGAATGCCGGCTGGAAGCCGGCGGTCCTCGACGGCGTCATCATTACTTAATGCTTCGGCGGTGAGTGAAGCAACGATCAGCGCGCGCGCGGGATCGGTGAAACCAAAGCGGCGCTGGTGATCTTCGGCAAAGGCGGCGGCGAGCGTGGCGGCATCGGCGAGCGCGAGCGCCAAGGCGACGTCCGTGCCCTCATACTTCAGGTGCGCCGTGACGTGGGTGCGGATGGATCGGGGCGGCGCGCTCTGGGCCAGGAGCGCTTCACGCGCCGCGCTCGCTAGCGCCTCGGCGCGCGCTGTGAGATCAGCGCTTTCGAGGCGCTCTTCGACGGTGATTTCGCGCACGCAGCGGAGTTCGGCGAGACCCATGCCCCAGGCGCTGAGCACGCTGGCGAGCGGGTGGAGCAGGATCGCTTTTACCCCAACGGCGTCAGCGACCGCGCAGGCGTGCTGCCCTCCTGCGCCGCCGAAGGCAACAAGGACGTATTCACTGGGATTGTAGCCGCGCTGGATCGAAATTTTCTTGATCGCCTCGGCCATGTGTTGATTGGCGATGGTGAGGAAGCCTTCCGCTGTCGCCTGCGGTGAGAGCGCAACGCCGGCGCCGCGTTCGATTTCGCCGCAGAGCTCGCTGAATCTCTGCTCGACGATTTCACGGTCGAGTCTCTCGTCATGGCCGGGGCCGAAGATGGCGGGGAAGAAATCGGGTTGCACGCGGCCGAGCAACACATTGCAATCGGTGACGGTGAGCGGGCCGCCGCGCCGATAGCAGGCGGGGCCGGGATCAGCGCCGGCGGAGTGTGGACCGACGCGCAGGCGCATGCCGTCAAAAGAGCAGATCGAGCCGCCGCCGGCCGCCACCGTGTGAATCTGCAGCATCGGGGCGGTTAGGCGGACGCCGGCGAGGGTCGTTTCGTTGGTGCGCTCAAATTGGCCGGCATAGTGTGACACGTCGGTTGAGGTGCCGCCCATGTCGAAGCCGAGCGCGTGGGTGAAGCCGGCGCGCCGTGCGGCCTCGGCCATGGCGACCACCCCGCCAGCAGGGCCGGAGAGCACCGCGTCGCGGCCGCGGAACGAGCTGGCGTGGGCAAGCCCGCCGTTCGACTGCATGAAGAAGAGCTTTGGGTCCCCACTTCCGTCATTCCGGGGCGCGCCGGACTTGATCTGGGGCGAACCCGGAACCCGGCGATTGTGGGGCAGTGCGTTTGCCCTGGGTTCCGGATCGCGCTCCGCGCGTCCGGAATGACGGAAGGCGGCGGCAAAACCATCAACGTAGCCGCGCAGCACCGGCGACAGGTACGCGTCCGCGACGGTTGTGTCGGCGCGGCTGATAAATTTTATCAGGCCGCTAATCTCAGAGCTGACGGAAATTTGGGTAAAACCGATATCACGCGCGAGGGCGGCGAGGCGCTGCTCGTGCAGGGGATAGGCCCAGCCGTGCAAGCAGGCGATGGCGATCGCGTGAAACCCTTGCGCGTGTGCGGCTTTTAGCGCGGCAGCGGCGTGAGCCTCGTCCAGCGAGACCAGAATTTCGCCCTCGGCGGTGATGCGCTCGCGCACTTCGATCACGCGGCGGTGCAAAAGGTCCGGTTTGACGATTTGGTGGGCGAAAATGTCCGGCCGCGCCTGCAG
Source organism: Alphaproteobacteria bacterium (assembly GCA_031379565.1). Taxonomy (GTDB): domain Bacteria; phylum Pseudomonadota; class Alphaproteobacteria; order Caulobacterales; family Aquidulcibacteraceae; genus Vitreimonas. The sequence continues at coordinate 5,631 of JANNFH010000068.1, read as the reverse complement.
GCCGATCTCAAGCGCGTCGGCGAAGCCGTGCGTAACGACCAGCACCACATCGGCGCCCTTGCGTTCAAGCAGGGCGTTGGTGGCGACTGTGGTGCCGAGCTTGACATTGTCGATGACGCGGAAATCTTGGCCACGTTCACTCAAGATTGCGCCAATGGCTTCGAGCGCGGCGTCCCCGTAGAGCCCTGGATTCTCGCTCAGGAGCTTGCGCACGACCAGCGCGCCGTCCGGGGCGCGGGCGACGATGTCGGTGAAGGTGCCGCCGCGATCGACCCAGAATTGCCACCCAGAAATATCCATGCCCGCCACCTTCGCCGCCGCGGCCCGCGCCAGCAAGGCGCCTCTATCACAACTCGACCTTGCGCCGCGCGCGCGGGAGGTTAGGTTGGCCGGCCAAATCAGGAGGCGTTTTTGAAGCCCACCGACATCGGGCGGCCGGACTATTTCCATAAGGTCGTGGACTGCCAATGGGCCTGCCCGTCCCATACGCCGGTGCCTGAATACATTCGGCTAATCGCCGCTCAGCGCTACACCGACGCCTATATGGTCAATTGGAAATCGAACGTGTTTCCGGGGATACTCGGGCGAACCTGTGACAGGCCGTGCGAGCCGGCGTGCCGGCGCGGCCGGGTGGAGGAAGAGCCGGTAGCGATCTGTCGGCTGAAGCGGGTCGCGGCCGATAATAAGGCCGCCGACATTAGCGGCCTGATGCCCAAGCCGGCAAAGAAGAAGAACGCCAAGCGCGTAGCCTGCATCGGCGCAGGACCTGCCTCGCTGACGGTGGCGCGCGACCTGCTGCCGCTTGGCTATGAAGTGCATTTGTTCGACGCCGACCGCAAAGCGGGCGGCATGATCCGCACCCAGATCCCGCGCTTCCGCTTGCCGGAAAGCGTCATCGACGAGGAGGTTGGCTACATTCTCGGCCTCGAACCGGTGCTCCATCTTGGCGAGCGCATCGAAAGTCTGAAAGCGTTTCTGGCCCAAGGTTGGGACGCGGTGTTCGTCGGCACTGGCGCGCCGCGCGGGCGCGACCTCGACCTTCCAGGCCGCAAGGAAGCGGCCAAGAACATCCATATCGGCATAGACTGGCTGTCGAGCGTTTCATTCGAGCATGTCGATAAGATCGGCAAGCGCGTCATCGTGCTCGGCGGCGGCAACACGGCGATGGATTGCTGCCGCACTTCGCGCAGGCTCGGCGGCGAGGATGTGAAGGTGATCGTGCGCTCTGGCTTCTCCGAGATGAAGGCCAGCCCCTGGGAAAAGGAAGACGCCCAGCACGAAGGTATTCCGATTCTGAATTTTCTCTCGCCGAAGGAGTTCACTCATAAGAACGGCAAACTCACCGGCGTGACGTTTCAGAAAATGGGTTGGGTCGAAGAAGGCGGCAAGAAAAAGTTGCTGCCCACCGGTGAGCCGGACGTGCATCACGAATGCGACGACGTGCTGATGGCGGTCGGTCAGGAGAACGCGTTCCCATGGATGGAGCGCGATATCGGCATGCAATTCGACAAATGGGAGATGCCAGTTGTTGATGCCGTGACGATGCAATCGACGATCCCAAACGTTTTCTTCGGCGGCGACGCCGCGTTTGGGCCCAAGAACATTATCTGGGCGGTGGCGCATGGCCACGATGCAGCAGTCTCAATCGATTTGATGCTCAGCGGCAATCCCGTCGGCGAGCGCCCACCGCCTGGCGTGTCGATGATGTCCACCAAGATGGGCATTCATGAATGGTCTTATGACAACGACATCTCCAATGATCTGCGCTTCAAGGTGCCGCTGGTGGAAACGGCGCTGGCGTTGAAGAACGTCAAGATGGAGGTCGAGAAGGGGTTCGATCAAGCCGTCGGCTTCAAGGAAGCGCAGCGTTGCCTGAATTGCGACGTGCAGACCGTGTTCGCGGCGGATTTGTGCATCGAGTGCGATGCCTGCGTCGATATTTGCCCAATGGATTGCATCACCTTCACGGAAAATGGCGAGGAGACCGTGCTGCGCGAGCGCCTCACCGCTCCCGCCCTCAATCTGACGCAAGACATCTACATCGCCGATGGTCTCAAGACAGGGCGCGTCATGGCCAAGGACGAGGACGTTTGCCTGCATTGTGGGCTTTGTGCCGAACGTTGCCCGACAGGCGCCTGGGACATGCAGCAATTCTACCTTGAGATTACGCACGCCGGTTGCAACGCTGCGCCGCCTACGCGCATGCCTCAGCTCGTTGGTGCGAAATGAGCGAGTTGCATGAATGTTGCGCGCGAACCCTCCCCCTAGAGGGGGCGGGGAGGCCATTGCGTTGCGCTGCTGATTACACCGCACCGCTCGCATCAGGCGCAGGCAGAACCCTCCCCCTAGAGGGGGGAAGGCAGGGTGGGGGTGAGAGCGTAGAGCGCAACGCGTCAGACGATGGCGCGCACGAAGCAACTTCAAACCTAGCAGCGCTCCTTACCCCGTTCCCTCCAGAGGCGGGGAGGCCCTGTCGTCGAACTCAAGCGTCTTTTGTTCCGCTGGATTTGCAATGAAGCCGCTTGCCGCCATCAACGATCTTGTCGTCATGTTTGCGAACGTGAACGGCTCGGGCTCGGCCAGCGCCAATGGTTTGTTTGCGAAAGTGGTGTTGCGTATGGGCGTGCCGGTCGCGGCGCGTAACATCTTTCCGTCCAACATTCAGGGGCTGCCGACCTGGTACGAGGTGCGCGTCAGCGAAGCCGGTTGGCTCGGGCGGCGCGGCGGCGTTGATCTCATGGTGGCGATGAACCCGCAGACCTGGGACGCTGACGTCAAATCGATCGAGCCCGGCGGGTATTTGTTGCACGATTCGTCCAAGCCGCTGCCGGCGGCCAAAATCCGCGACGACATCATTATTGTCGGCGCGCCGCTGACGGAGATGATGGCGAAGGAATTTTCCGTCCCGCGTGAACGCCAGCTGTTCAAGAACATTTGTTATATCGGCGTTTTGGCGCAGCTTTTGGGTCTCGACGTCGAAGTGGTTAAACAGTCCTTGTCCGTGGAGTTCAAGGGCAAGGACAAATTAATCCAGCCCAATTTGCGCGCCTTCGAATTAGGCCGCGCTTACGCGGCCGAACATCTGCCGCCGATTGGGCTGAAAGTACGGCGCGCCGACAAAGTGGGTGACCGCATCTTTGTTGAAGGTAACGAAGCCGCCGCCCTTGGCGCGGTATTTGGCGGCGCCACGTTCTGCGCCTGGTATCCGATCACGCCTTCGACCTCGCTCGCGGAAGGTTTCGAGAAACATTGCCGGCAATTGCGCACCGATCCGGACGGCCGGCGGCGTTACGCCATTGTCCAGGCTGAGGATGAAATCGCCTCCATCGGCATGGTGTTGGGTGCGAGCTGGGCGGGCGCGCGTTCGTTCACCTGCACATCGGGTCCGGGCATTTCGCTGATGGGCGAATTCGTCGGTTTTTCCTATTACGCTGAAGTGCCGGCGGTGATTTTCGATGTGCAGCGCGGCGGGCCGTCCACGGGCATGCCGACGCGCACCCAGCAATCGGATTTGCTCTCGGCCGCATACGCTTCGCACGGCGACACTAAGCACCCGATGCTGTTTCCGGCGAACCCCACCGAAGCGTTCGAGTTCGCCGCGCAGGCCTTTGACCTCGCCGATCATTTCCAGACCACTGTATTTGTCATGCTCGACCTCGACATCGGCATGCAGGAATGGCTTACCGCGCCGTTCAAATGGGATGAAACCCGCAAGCTCAATCGCGGCAAGGTGCTGAATTACGAAGACCTGCAAGCGGGCAAGGATTTCGGCCGCTATCTCGATGTCGACGGCGACGCGGTGCCGTACCGCACCTACCCGGGCACGCACCCGACCCGCGGCTCCTATTTCACCCGCGGCTCCAGCCATGACCGCTACGCGCGCTACAGCGAAAAGGGCGAGGATTATACTGACGGCATGAACCGACTGCTGCGCAAATGGGAGACGATGAAATCCCATATGCCCGCGCCGGTTCACCAGAACGCCAAGCGCCACACGCCGGACGGTGTCATCTTCATGGGCTCGACCGCGCCGGCAATGGACGAAGCGCTGGCCGCGCTGGAAGCGAACGGCATTCTAATCAACGCGCTCCGCGTGCGTGGTTTTCCATTCTGCGACGAGGTGTTCGAGTTTATCCGCGGCCACGAGCAAGTGTTCGTGATCGAGCAAAATCGCGACGGGCAATTGAAAACGCTGTTGGTGAACGAAGGCGGCGTGCACCCGGCGTGCCTGGTCTCGATCCGTCATTATGACGGAACCCCGATCACGGCGCGCTTCATTCATCGCGAAATCGCCGACCGGCTCAACGCCGGGCGCGCGGCGATGCAGACGGAAAAAGCCAAATGACCTACATTGCCAAACCTTCGCTGCATCACCCTTCACTCGAAAAGAATGCGCTCGGTTTTACCCGCCGCGATTACGAGGGACGGATTTCGACGCTGTGCGCCGGATGCGGTCATGATTCGATCAGCGCGGCGATTATCCAGGCCTGCTTTGAGATTGATCTCCCGCCGTATCGGCTGGCCAAATTCTCAGGGATTGGCTGTTCGTCAAAAACACCCGACTATTTCGTCGGCCCGGCGCACGGCTTTAACGCCGTGCACGGGCGCATGCCGTCCGTTCTCACGGGCGCCAATATCGCGGCGCGAGACTTGATCTATCTTGGTGTTTCTGGCGATGGCGATACCGCCTCAATCGGGCTGGGGCAATTCGCGCACGCAGTGCGGCGCGGCGTGAATATGACCTATATTGTCGAGAACAACGGCGTGTACGGGCTCACCAAAGGTCAATTCTCCGCGACTTCGGACAAAGGTTCAAAGGCCAAGAAGGGCGCGGAAAACAAGGATTCGCCGATCGATTTGGTAATGCTGGCGCTGCAATTGGGCGCGAGTTACGTGGCGCGCTCCTTCTCTGGCGACAAGGCCCAGTTGGTGCCGCTGATCAAGGGCGCGCTGACCCACAAGGGCGCCGCGGTTCTCGACGTGCTCAGCCCATGCGTCGCCTTCAACAACCATGTCGGCTCGACCAAGAGCTTCGATTATGTGCGCGAGCATAACGATGCGGTGAACCGCATGGATGTCATCCGCCCGCGCGCGCCGATCAAGGCCGAGTACGCGCCTGGTGAGATGAAGGAAGTGACCCAGCACGATGGCTCTGTGCTGCGTCTACGCAAGCTGGAACAAGAATACGACCCAAGCGACCGCAACTCGGCGCTCGCTTACCTCGCGCGCAAGGCAGCGGAGGGCGAGATCGTAACAGGATTGCTGTTCGTCGATCCCAACGCACGCGATCTCCATGACGGGCTTAACACCGTCGATATGCCGCTGAACAGATTGACGGATGCCGATCTCATCCCGCCGCTGACTGCGCTGGAAAAAATCAACGCCAGCTTGCGGTAATGTAGCGTCGTCCCTTCTCCTCCCGCGGAGGAGAAGGTGTCAGCGAAGCTGACAGATGAGGAGGCAGCGCCCACTTTTCCGAACCAAGCGTCGCCTTCCCCTCACCCGCCCCGGACCACGCCCGGGGCGACCTCTCCCCGGGAACGGAGAGAGGTGACATGCTTCACTTGAAGCGCTCAATTCTGAACGGCGCGAGGTCTAGCGGCGGCGGATTGTCCGTCGCCAGCGCCTCTA
>JANNFH010000039.1:0-8393 GCA_031379565.1 Alphaproteobacteria bacterium | reverse complement strand
GGGCGCTGGCGCTTTCTGAGAGTGGATCGGAAAGCGGCGTCGAACAATTACTGGCGCCGCTTTCCGATCCACTCTCAGAAAGCGCCAGCGCCCGCCGCGCGGGCGCAATGGCCTCAGCGATGTGATCGTTTTCAAGCCTTGCGTTCGCCAAATTCAGCGCCAGCACGGCAGTGCGCCCGCCATCGCCGTCACGCATTTCCGACGCGGAGAGGGCTGCCTCGGCTTCGGCCTCCGAGAGATTTAAGTCGCCCGCCTCAATCGCAGCGCGATAGGCGCGATAATGCTCCAACACTGGATTCGGCGTCTGCGCTGAAGCCGCCGCTGAGAATGTGACCAAGGCCGCACCGATTATTCCGAACGCAAACCGCATGTCGGCCTACCTAAATTGAGCCCAGTTCGTTATAGCCGGCGAATGGGCAAAAGACCACTTTCAGTCCACATTGTCGGCGGGGGTCTCGCCGGCTCCGAAGCCGCCTGGGCTCTGGCTCAAGCCGGCGTGCCGGTGCGGCTCCACGAAATGCGGCCCGTGCGCATGACCGAGGCGCACCACACTGACAATTTCGCCGAACTGGTTTGTTCCAATTCGTTCCGCTCCGACGATTGGGAGCACAACGCGGTGGGGCTGCTGCACGCCGAGCTGCGCCGCGCCGGCTCGTTGATTCTGCGTGCGGGGGATGCGGCGCAAGTGCCGGCGGGCTCTGCGCTTGCGGTCGATCGCGACGTGTTCTCCGCCAGCGTGACGGCGGCGCTGGAAGCGCACCCGCTGATCGAGATTATCCGCGGCGAGGTCCGCGCCCTCGAAGCGCTTTTGCAACGCGACGACGATAGCCTCATCTTCGCCACCGGCCCGCTGACATCAGCCGCGCTGGCCGATTCCATCCGTAACGCCACCGGCGAAGACGCGCTGGCGTTCTTCGACGCCATCGCACCGATCGTGCACGCCGACAGTATCGATTTTTCAATCGCCTGGAAGCAATCGCGTTACGACAAGGAAGGCCCCGGCGGCGACAAGGCCGCCTACGTCAATTGCCCGATGGATAAGGCCCAGTACGAGGCCTTCATCGCCGCGCTCAATGGCGCTCCCAAAACCGAGTTCAAGGATTGGGAAAAGGACACGCCTTATTTCGAGGGGTGCCTGCCGATCGAAGTGATGGCTGAGCGCGGACCTGAGACGCTGCGCTTCGGGCCGATGAAGCCTGTCGGCCTCACTGATCCGCGCACCGGCCAGCGCTGCCACGCCGTGGTGCAGCTACGGCAAGACAACAAGCTCGGCACGCTGTTCAACATGGTCGGCTTCCAGACCAAGCTGAAACACGGTGCACAGGCTGAAATTTTTCGCGCCATTCCTGGGCTTGAACACGCCGTGTTCGCCCGCCTCGGCGGCGTTCATCGCAACACCTTCCTCAATTCGCCGAAACTGCTCGACGCAACGCTGCGCTTGAAAAGTGAACCGCGCGTACGCTTCGCCGGCCAGATCACGGGCGTTGAGGGCTATGTCGAGAGCGCGGCGATGGGCTTGCTCGCCGGCCGCTTCGCCGCCGCCGAACGCCTGGGCCGCTCGCCGGCCCCGCCTCCGCCGACCACCGCGCTCGGCGCGCTGCTCGCACACGTCACCAGCGGCCACCTTGAAGGCGCGAAGGGCGCGTTCCAGCCCATGAACGTTAATTTCGGCCTGTTCCCGCCTATCGAAGCGCCGACGCAGGACGAAGCAGGCAAGCGGCTCAAGGGTGAGGCGCGCGGCCGGGCCAAGAAGCGCGCCATGGCCGTGCGCGCGCTTGCCGATGTCGATGCCTGGCTGGCTGCAGACAGCGCCTAAATTTTGCCAGTCGCCGAAGCGTTCATCAGCGCGAGCTGCCGCGCGAGCAACGGGGCCAACGGGCTTTCGTTGGTCAGCCCATAGCGCTGCTCACCCAGTGCGCGGAAATAGCGCGGCGCCAGCGCCAGATAACCGATGGCGGGAAACAGCGCGCTGGGCAGCAGCGTCGCCAGGTCGCGCGCTTCGTTGTAGGCATGGCGCCCGCGATCCAATACCGCAGCAGCGCATGAGCGCGCGGCATGGCCGCTAAAATCGTGAAATACGGTGGCGGGCGACAGATTGTTGTGCGCCATTAGCTTGTGCGGAAAAAATGTCCGTCCGCGCGCCGTCCACAACGGCTGCGCGCGAAGCAGGCCGGTTAGGCCCCAGGCGCGGCCAGCTTGACGCACGAACCTATCGAACTGCTTGGGTCGCGCCGGCGTTTCCGCGCACGCCTCAATGGCGAGCCGAAACACGCTCCCGGCGGTGGCCTCCAGATAGGCGTCCAGATCGGCCCAGGTCTCGAACGGCGCTTGTTCGAGATCCTTGCCCCGCGCTGCGATCAGCGCTTCCAAGGGGGCCCGCGGCAAGCTAGCCGCAGCGACCGCGTTAGCGTAGGCCTCAAGCGCGGGATGGGCGCGCGGCGTTTGGCCGGCATAGATTTCCGCCACCGCCCCGCTCCACCAAGCCAGGCGAAGATCGCCGATGCCTTCGTGGGTCACCGCTTCGGAGGTGCGCGCGATTTCATAATTGACGGCATAAACCGCCAGCAAACGCGCGCGCGCCGCCTTCGGCGCAAACCGGCTTGCCAACCAGCGGTCTTCATCCACGCGGCGGATGAGGGCATCGAGGGTGTCGGTGGCGGCCATTCCCAATAAGCCATAGCGCCAAGCACCTGCTTCGCAAGGCGTAGCGTTAACGCTGTGGGCCCCGGCTTTCCCTTAACCGAGAGTTTGCGCACCGGTCATGGCGACCAGCAGCGGAACGGAGAGAAAAGTATTGGTTCGCGAGAATAGCATCGCTGTCCGCCCGGCCTTGGCCTTCGCCTCGGCGGCGAGATCGGCAAACCTATTGCCGATATTGAGCGCGCGCTGCTGGTTGGGCCAGATGATGAACCAGACGTTGAACCACATGATCAACCCCAGCCACATGCCCACGCCGATGAAGATGTGCTTCGACACCGTAAACGAGGGATCGTCGAGCGCGCCCAACGATAGCGCCTGAAGCAGATAGTTCTGATTCCACGCGAGCAAGATTCCAGTAACCATCGTCACCATCGCGCCCCAGCGGAACCAGAACAGGGCCGCCGGCGCGATCACCTTGGCGATCGCGGGCCCGCGATGCTCTTCGGGGATCTTTGGCATGTTGGGTATCTGGGTGAAATTGAAATAATAGAGATGCCCGATCCACATGATGCCGGCCAGCACATGCCCCCAACGCAGCATCGCATCCCAGAACGTCACGTCGCCGAAGCTGTAACCGCGTACGCCCATAGCGTAATAGACAAGGAACAGCAGCCCGATCGCCAGCGCCGTCCAGGCCACGTAGCGAATGTTGCTTAGAAAACCACCCATGCATTCCTCCAGCCATCGCTGTGTAAGCTAGAATAGAGCGTTCTCGCTTCGGTCAGCCCGTCGCGCTCGCGACCGCGGCGCTCGGCCCCCGCTCACCGCTGCGCTTGACACCCCATAGCAGGATCGCGGGCGCGGCGACATAGATCGAAGAATAGGTGCCGATGACGATCCCAAACGTCATCGCGATGGCGAACCCACGCAACGTTTCGCCGCCCACGACCCAGAGCGCCACCGCCGCCAACAGCGCGGTCACGCTGGTGACCATGGTGCGCGAGAGGGTTTCGTTGGTCGAGAGGTCGATCACGTCCGGCAACGACATCCGCTTGTACTTGCGTAGATTTTCACGCAAGCGGTCGAACACGACGACGGTGTCGTTCATCGAATAGCCAATAATCGTCAGCAGCGCGGCGATGATCGTCAGGGTGAACTCGATACGAAAGACCGAGAACAACCCTAGCGTTAAGATGGTATCGTGGAACAGCGCCATCACCGCGCCCAACCCAAACTGCCACTCGAATCGAAACCAGATGTAGACCAGCATCAGCAGAATCGCGAGCCCGAGCGCGATCACGCCGCCAGCGAACAATTCCTCCGAAACCTTCGGGCCAACCACCTCTGTGCGCGAGAACGTGGCGTCTGCGATCACCGAGCGGATGCGCGCCTTGACTAGCTCGACAACTTCATTGGGATTTGCGCCCGGTGTCTGAAACCGGATCATGGCGTGGGTCGCGTCGCTGAAATTCTGCGCCTGCACGTCGCCAAGACCCATGTCGTGAATACCCGCCCGCACGGCGCCGATATCGATCGGCCGCGGCGCTGTAATCTCCAACAGCGTCCCGCCTCTAAAGTCGATGCCGAGATTGAAACCGCGTGACAAGATCGCGCCGAGCTTCACCATTGGGTCGCCCGGCGTGGCGTTCCAAATCACCGCCGGATTATCGCGGAATCCGCCGGTGAACATCGACACGAACGAGCCGCCCACCGCGATCACCGAAAGGAACGCAGCCAGGATCGCGAACCGCACGAAGCGGAAGTTGGTTTTCTTCGGGAGTAATTTTATCAGCGGCCAGGGCATGTCTGCAGTCTCATTCGGTCAGATCGGCAATTGCTTGGGCCTTACGGCACGGAACCAAACGGCGATCAGCGCTTGGGTGACGAACGTGGCGGTAATCACCGAGGTGATACAGCCGATCGACAAGGTCCAGGCGAACCCGCGCACCGGCCCTGCGCCGAACTGGAACAAGATCAAAGCCGCGCCCAGTTGGGTGAGGTGAGAGTCAATGATGGTGACCATGGCGCGTGCAAATCCCGCATCGATCGCCATCGCCGCGCTTCGCCCGTTGGCTTGTTCCTCGCGCATGCGCTCATAGATCAGCACGTTGGCGTCAACGGCCATGCCGATCGTCAACACCAGGCCGGCGATGCCCGGCAGCGTCAAGGTCGCGCCGCCCATGCTCATCGAACCAATGATCATCGCCATGTTGACGATTAGCGCGACGCACGCGAGCACGCCGAACAAGCCATAGGCCAGCGACATGAACAACACCACTGCGAGCGAGGCCCATAGAATTGCCGCCGAGCCCGAATTGATGGCGTCCTGACCCAGTTCAGCGCCGACGCTGCGTTGCTCGATCACGCTCAGGGGCGCGGGAAGCGCGCCCGCGCGGAGCATCACCGCCAATTCCTGGGCGCTCTCAGGGGTGAAATTTCCGGAGATCTGGCCTGAGCCGCCGCAAATGGGCTCGTTGATCGTCGGCGCGGTGAGCACTTGATTATCGAGCAGAATGGCGAAGCGCTGGCCGGTATATTCGCGCGACAAGCGGCAAAAGATGCGTGTGCCTTCGCTATCTAGCCGGAACGACAGAACCCATTCCTGGCTCTGGCTGTCAACGCTGGGGCTCGCCGAAGTCAAATGCTCGCCGGTAAGCGAGGGCCTGCGCCGCACGATTTCGGCGCGATCGCCGATCGTGGGATAAGGCGACGCCAACATGTGTCCGGGCGGCACGCGGCCCGCGGCCGAGTCCTCGGCGCTCACATTGTCGTTCACGAGATGGAAGGTCAAAAGCGCCGTCTGGCCGATGCGGTTTTTCAGCTGCTCGGGATCGGAAACACCAGGCGCCTGCACGACGATGCGGTCGTCGCCTTGGCGCACGATAGAGACTTCACTGGTGCCGTTAGGATCGACGCGGCGGCGGATAACTTCGATTGATTGCTGCGCCGCTTGGCGGCTCAATTCCCGCAGCGCGACATCAGTCATGCGCGCTTCGATCAGCCCGTCAGCGCCCTCAACATAGGTCAGCGTCGCGTTGCCGCTGGTGGTAGAGCGCGCAATCGTCCGGAGCTGCTGGCGGGCGCGCGCCATCTCGGCCGGGTTGACCAGGCGCACACGCGCGGCATCGGCAACGACGCCGCGTCCAGTGTAACGGATGGAGGGCGTCGCGTCGCGCAATTCAGCCGCCATCTGGTCGGCGATGTTCTCCAGCTGCTGGCGGCGCAAAGTTGCGACATCGACCTCAAGCAGAAGATGCGAGCCCCCCTGCAAATCGAGACCCAAATTGAGCGCTTGCTTCGGCAAGAACGCTGGGAGCGCGTTGCGCGCGCGCTCGGAAAGGAAATTCGGCGCCGTGAAGGCAATGCCAAGCACGGTGACGATCAAGACCAGGATAAGGCGCCAACGCGGCAGCTGCAGCATCTTCAGTCTGCCGCCGCTTTAGCGTCGTTCGCTGGCGCCGGCTCGGTCTTCGAGCGCACCTCGGCAATGGTGGAGCGGACCACACGCACTTCCACGTTGGGGCTGAGTTCGACACGCACTTCGTCGTCGGCCACGGACTTCACTTTGCCGATGAGGCCGCCCGAGGTGACGATGACGTCGCCCCGCTTCAGCGCCGCGACCATTTCCATATGCCGCTTGCGCGCCTGCTGCTGTGGACGGATGAGCAGAAAATAGAAGACGACGATGATGGCGATCAGCGGCACGAATTGCACAAACATGCTCGCCGGATCGCCAGCGGCGCCGGGCGCCTGCGCATAAGCTTGAGAAATGAACATTGATCCTCGCGAAGGCGCGGCGCGGGAAGCGCCGCTGCGGCCGGTCCAGCCCAGGGAAGCCTCGGGCTGGCGAAGGCCGGGACTATATCCACGGCGCCTCCCTTTTCAATCGGCAAGGCAGATTTTCAATCAGCAAGGCGATCATTGTGCGCGCGGTTTGGTCGCAGGCGCCTTAAGGCGTAAGCCCCAAAAGCGGCGCCGGATCGACCGCCTGGGCCCCGCGGCGGACTTGAAACAGCAGCCGCGGCTCACCGCTGGCGGCGCGCCCCACTTCCGCCAACGTCTCACCGCCGCGAACATGTTGGCCTTCCCGCACCAAGGCGCGCCGCGCATAGCCGTACGCGGTAACGTAACCATCTGCGTGGCGCACCAGCACCAACGCGCCATAGCCGGGCAAATCGGCGCCAGCATAGACGACGTCGCCCTCTTGCGCCGCCCTGATCGGCGCGCCCTCCGCGGCGGCAATCTCAATCCCGTCGATGCGCCGCCCCCCAGGTTGCACGCCAAAGCTTGAGACGATGTCGCCGCGCACCGGCCAGGCAAAGCGCGACGGCCCGCTCTGGACCGCCGGCTGCGCGCCGGCTGCCGCGACGATTACCGGCGGGAGCGCAGGCGACCCAGATTCCATTGCCCAAACCCGCGCCAAAGCCGGCAACACGATGTCATCGCCGGCGCGCACGGCATAAGGCGGCGTCATTCGGTTCAGCAGCGCCAGCGAGCGCACATCCATCGAATAGGCGCGCGCCACGTCCTCGAAGCTTTCGCCCTCCGCCACACGATGCAGCCGAGGCGGCGGCAGTTCAATGGCCCGCCCAGGCGCCAAATCAAATGGCGGCTCAAGCTGATTTTGCTCAATCAACGCCCGCAGCGGAATCTGGTAGCGCGTGGCGATATCGTAGAGCGATTCATTGGCGCCGACGCGATGGGTGCGCGGGGGATGGCGCGGATCGTTGCCGGTGGGCTGCATGGCGTAGGCCGAGAGAGCGGTGTCCTCCCCGTCCGCCCAATCGACCGGACCGCCGACATCCTGCCGGCTTGGCGCTTCCCCGCTTGCTTCCAGCGCCCCCGGGGTTTGCCCATAAGCAATCGGCGCGCCTTGGCCTGAGGCGCAGGCGGAGACCGATAGAGCCAAGAGCAGCGCGGCGCGGGTCATGGGCGCTGTTTTCCGCCCGAATCACTATCGCGCGCAATGCGAGCCTTCAGCCATCTTCCACTCCGCGCTCCAGCGGTTGAAATTTGATCGGACCCAAATCTTCCTGCTGACCATTGCGATAGCGGGTCAAACGCTGCCCGTTCGCGTCCGCCACCGCCGCCAGCAACACACCACCCGCCTTCAATTGTTCCAGCAGCGCTGGCGGTAACTCGGCCAATGCGGCGTTGACGATGATGCGATCGTAAGGCGCGTCATCGGCCCAACCATCAAATCCGTCAGCGGCATGCACATGCACCCGCATCAGCCGCGCAGCCCCGATCCGCGCCCGCGCTTCCGCCGCCAGATCGCGCCAGCGCTCCAAGCTTGTCACCCGGTGGGCGAGGCTGGCGATAACCGCGGCCTGATAGCCCGACCCCGCCCCTACTTCGAGCACGTTGTCGCCCGCTGCGGGCGCCAGCGCCGCCACCATGCGCCCGATCAGCGAGGGCTTCGTCATCGTCTGCGCGTGCGCCAACGGCAAACCGACATCGTCCAACGCCAAGCCGGCGAGGTGCGTCGGCGCATAATCAGGGCGCGGCGTGCGCTCCAGCGCCGACAGCGTGCGCGCGTCGGTGACGCCCGCCTGCCGCAACTCCAGCACGAACCGCATCAGCCGCGCGGGATCAGCGATGCTCATGCTTTCGGCGGCGCTCCGCCCAGCACGCCCTTCAAATCGTGGAGCGTGGCCATGTGGGTCAAATCAATGTGCAGCGGCGTCACCGAAATTCGGCCATCATAGATCGCGCGCAAATCCGAGCCTTCCGGCGGATTGGAAAGCTTGCCG
>JANNFH010000035.1:0-7346 GCA_031379565.1 Alphaproteobacteria bacterium | reverse complement strand
GCACAAGGCTGCCCGACAGAATGATATCGCCCGCATTCAGCGTCACGCCATAAGCGCCAAGCGTATTGGCGAGCCACGCGACCGCCTGCAGCGGCGAGCCTTGCACCGCCGAGCCCAATCCTTCCGAGAGCGGACGCCCATTCTTCGAAACGGTGACGCGTAGGCTGGGCAAATCCAGGCCGCGCGGATCGGCGCGCGCTTGGCCCAGCGCAAAGACGCCGCACGAGGCGTTGTCGGCGATGGTATCGATGATGCCGATCTTCCAATCGGCAATACGGCTATCGACAATCTCGAAGCATGGGGCGATGGCCTCCGTGGCGGCAAGCACGTCGCTGGGGTCAATCCCGGGGCCAGCAAGGTCGCGGTTCAAGATAAAAGCGATCTCGGCTTCGGCGCGTGGTTGGATCAAGCCACGCGCGCCGATGTCGATCTCGCCATCGACGCGCATCTGATCGGTGAGAAATCCAAAATCGGGCTGATGCACGCCAAGCATGTCCTGCACGGCCTTCGAGGTGACGCCGATCTTCTTGCCGATGACGCGCTCGCCGTGCTCAATCCGTCGCGCCAGAACGTTGAGTGAAATGGCGTAGGCGTCGTCTATGCTGAGCGCAGGATCGCGCGCGAACAAAGGTGACACGACGCGGCCTTCGCGCAACGCCGAATAAAGCTCGGCGCCATAATGGTCGGCTTTATTCATCAAGGAAGGCGAGGCAATAGCGGTTGAATTCCTGGGCCCGCTCAACCTGCACCCAATGGCCGACTTTGTTGAAGGTCATGAACCGGACGTCCTCGCAGGCCTCCAGGAAGCGCCGGGCGCCGCTCTCCGGCAGGAATTCATCTTGCAGGCCCCAAAAGCCGAGGATCGGCATTTTCAGTTCGGCCAAGCGCGGCCCAAGATTTGGCGTGCGCATCCGCGCCAACACGTCCTTGGGCTGCGTTCGCGCCACTTCGAACCGTTCCCTCACCAAAGCTTCGGTGACGTGGACGGGATCATAGACGAGGTTAGTGATCAGCCGGCGCTGATCTTCGAGGCTGAAATCCGGGCTGCCGAAAGCGCCGACCATTTTCGCGATGCCCGGCATCGCGAAATAGGTTTCACGCTCTTCGATGCACCCCGGCGACATTAGCACCAGGCGATCGATAAACTCGGGATGCTCCAGCGCCATCTGAATGGCAACGCCGCCGCCAAGAGAATTGCCGATCAGCGTCGCCCTAGAGACGCCGTGTGCGCGCAACGCCTCGTAGAGCGTGTGGGTGAACAGATCGAGCGTATAATCTATCCCTTCTGGCTTCGAGGAAGCGCCATAGCCGATCAGGTCAGGCAGCAGCACGCGGTAGGCCGCCGCTGCAAACACTGGCGCATTGAGGCGAAAATTGGAGACGCCCGACGCGCCCGGGCCGCTGCCATGAATGAAGACGAGCGGGCGCCCCTCCCCGGCCTCCGCCACGCGAATGCGATAGCCGCCGACGACCTCATGGTCGGTGGTGGAGAATTGCAGCGATCCTGCGTTCAATACCGCCTGCCCCTTCGACCGTGTGCCGCCATAGCGTTAGGCGCCGATTCAAACCATTTTCGGCATTTCTCGGAGCCAAAGCCTAGAAGCGGCTACGCATTGCGTCAACGGGCAGGAATTTCTCTCGCAGTTTACGAGATGCGCCTCAGTTCAAACTTCAGCACCTTTCCGGCGGCGTTCATCGGCAGCGCCTCCACCACCTCCATTACGCGCGGCGCCTTGTAATTGGCCATCTTCTCTCGCGCCCAGGCCAGCAACGCATCTGGATCAAGCTTCCGACCCGATACCGGCACGACGAAGGCTTTGCCGACTTCGCCGAGGCGCTCGTCGGGAACGCCGATCACTGCCGCAAGCGCCACATCGGGATGGCGCTGCAACGCCTTTTCGATTTCGGCCGGATAGCAATTGAAGCCGCCGGAAATGTACATGTCTTTCAGCCGATCCGTGATCGTCAGGCGACCGTCATCGTCGAGGCGACCGATGTCGCCAGTGTGCAGCCATCCTTCCGCATCGATGGCTTCGGCGGTCGCTTCGGGCGCTTCGAAATAGCCCTGCATCACGTTGAACCCCCGCACGACCACTTCCCCATCTGCGCCTACAGGCACGCTGCGTCCGGCAGCGTCGATGCAACGCACTTCAACCCCTTCGATGGGTACGCCGCAGGTGCGGGCGACGATATCGGCAGGGTCCTCGGCGCTCGACATGGACACCACGCCGCAGGTTTCGGTGAGGCCGTAGCCGGTTAGCACCACGGCGATGCCAAGGTCGCGGCGCATACGCTCAATCAAAGCCGGTGGGATCGACGCCGCGCCGGTGACGGAAAGGCGGATCGAACTGAGATCGGCGCCGGCGAGATCGCTCGCCAGCAGGGTTTGGAAAATCGCCGGCGGCCCCGGCAGCACGGTGATGCGATGGATGCGGACGAGCTCGATCAAGCTCGCCACATCGAGCGTCTTCATCGGATAGATGGTCGCGCCCACCATCAGGCACGCCAGCCAGCCGGCCTTGTAGCCGAAGCTGTGGAAGAAGGGATTGACCACCAGATAGCGATCGCCTTGGCGCAGGCCCACTTTGGCGACCCAGCTTTGGAATGTTCGACAAGTTTGCCCATGGCCGGCGACGACGCCCTTGGGATCGCCGGTCGTGCCGGAGGTGAACATGATGTCGCAAACGTCCTCGGGACGCACCGCCAAGGCGCGGGCGTCGGTTTCGCCGCTGGGCGGCGCTGCCGCCAAGAAGCCCGCCCAGTCTGGTCCGAAGCTGAGCGTGCGTTTCAAGTGCGGAATCGTCTGCTCGGCGATAGCAGCGCGGTAATCGACTCCCAGAAAAGGCTCGCTCAGCACAAGAAAACGTGCGCGCGAGCGATTGAGAATGTAAGCCGCTTCGCTTCCCTTTAGACGGGTGTTCATCGGCACTACCACGCCGCCCGCGGCTTGGGCGCCAACGCAGGCGACGATCCAATCGAGGCTGTTGGGGGCCCAAAGCGCCACCCGGTCTCCCGCTTGCAAGCCCGCGTCAGCAAAGGCAGCCGCCGCGCGCCGTATTAGAGACCAGAGTTGCGCAAAGGTGACCTGACGATCGCCATCGACCACCGCCGCCGTCGCACCGAACTTGTCGGCCGCCGCTTTGGCGACCGCCGGTATGGTCTCGGCCCCTGCATGTGTAGCGCCCATTCGATGCAAGCTAGACTAGGCCCGCCAACGCTTCCACCATGTTGCGCGAGACGCGCCTTGCTATAGCGTTCTCCCAAACCCATGACACATCGGGGAGAGACTTTGACGCCGCGTGATCCGCTCAATTTCGAAGGCCGCGTCGTGCTCGTCACCGGCGGGGGGCGCGGCATTGGCCGGGCCATCGTCGAGCGTTTCGCGGCGGCGGGGGCCAGCGTCGTCACCTGCGGGCGCACGCAGCCTGAAAATTCGCCATCGGCGACGTTTCACCTCTGCGACGTGCGCCAAACGGATCAGGTACGGGCGCTGGTCGAGGCCGTTGGCGCTGCGCACGGACGGATCGACGTTTTGATCAACAATGCGGGCGGTTCTCCGCGGGCCGACGCCGCCACCGCAAGCCCGCGCTTTTCGGAAGCCATTGTCGCGCTGAACCTGATGGCGCCGCTGCATTTGTCGCAAGCGTGCTATCGATGGATGCAGGCGGAGGGCGGCGCCATTATTAATATCGCCAGCGTCTCCGGCGTTCGCCCGTCGCCCGGCGCAGCCGCCTACGCGGCGGCAAAGGCGGGATTGCTGGGCCTTACCCGCAGCTTGGCGCAGGAATGGGCGCCGACAATTCGCGTCAACGCCATCGTCGCGGGCCTCATCGAAACCGAACAAGCGGAGGCCACCTACGGCTCGGCGGCGGCGCGGCAAAAGCTCGCGGCCAGCTTGCCGATTAGGCGGCTCGGGCGCGGCGAGGATGTCGCCGACGCGGCGTTGTTCTTGGCTTCGCCGCTCGCAGCCTATGTCAACGGCGCCGAATTGGCGGTCGATGGCGGGGGCGAGCGACCGCCGTTTCTGGACATCGTGAAGACGCATAGCCAGGGCTGAACTTAGAGATCGCCGCGCGGCTCGCGCGGCAGGCCAAGGGCTTTTTCCGCGATGATGTTGCGCTGAATCTGACTCGACCCCGCATAGATCGTATCGGCGCGCGACATCATGTGCATCTGCACCAGATCGCCCATGCGATAGCCCTCGGCGCCGATCTCGCCAGGTAGCCCCAGAACATCCATCGCCAGATCGCCAAGATCACGATGCCAGCGCGACCAATAGAGCTTGGTAGTGAGCGCTGCTTCGCCGAGCTGCTCATTGCCGCTATCAGGCAGCGTGCGCAACGCGTTGTAGCGCATGATTTCGAGGCCGATCCAGGCGTCAGCGAGGCGCTGGCGGACGCGCGGATCGGCGGCGCGGCCATTGGTGCGCGCGACGCTGAGCAGCGTTTCCAATTCGTTTTTGAAGTGCATCTGCTGCACCAGGGTCGAGACCCCGCGCTCGAAGCCGAGCAGCCCCACCGCCACCGCCCAGCCCGCGCCGGGCGCGCCGACCATATCCGCCGCGGCGGCTTCCGCGCCGTCGAAGAAAATCTCGGCGAATTCCGCGTCGCCGGTCATTTGCCTAATCGGCCGGCGCACGATTCCTGGTTGGTCCAGCGGCGCCAGTAAGAAAGACAAGCCGGCGGAACCGCGACTGCCTGGCTCGGTGCGCGCCACTAGGAAAATCCAATCGGCCACCATGCCCATCGATGTCCATATCTTGTGGCCGTCGATGATCCAGCGCCCGCCTTCCAGGCGCGCGCGCGTGCGGACATTCGCGAGGTCCGAACCCGCGCTTGGCTCGGAATAGCCCTGACACCAGACGGCCTCGCCGCGCGCGATCGGCGGCAGCAAGCGGCGCTGTTGGTCTGGCGTGCCAAAGGCAATCAAAGTCGGGCCGAGCAACTCAACACCGATATGACCCAGCCGAGGCGGCGCCTTGGCGCGCGCATATTCCTCAGCGAAGTCGATTTGTTCGGCGATGCTCGCGCCGCGACCGCCGTGTTCTTGGGGCCAGCCGATACAGCTGAGGCCCGCGGCGCCCAATTCGCGCTCCCAAGCGCGTAGCGCGTCGATGTGATCGTTCTGGCGCGAGCAGCCGCGCAGATGCGCGAATTGTTCGGACAAACGCGTTTCAAGCCAAGCGCGTATCGAAGCGCGATTGTCCGCTTGGGGCTCGTTCAAATCGCCCAACCTCTGCTGCCAGCGCCTTCCAAGAGCCTAAGGCGGCGGGCCGCGCCGCGCCAGCCCCCATTCCGCAGGCTGCGACCGGAACCGCGCCTGACTGCCGGTTTGCGCAGCAATGAGCTAGGCTTGGCCACGAAGGCGGCTTGAAGGCGCATTGGGCGCTTGGTAGACATTTCGTGACGAAACCGCAGGCGCGGGAGGGAGATTTCGACGATGGCGGTACGCTCGCTGGGCTATGTTCGGATCGGCACGCGCGACCTCGATGCTTGGCGCAAATTTGGCGAAGAGATCATGGGGCTCCGCGCGGTTGAATCCGGCGATCCCAACCTGTTGTTGCTGCGGATGGATGATCGGCCGTGGCGGTTCAGAATCGAAAAAAGTGACCGCGACCATTTCATCGCCGCCGGGCTCGAATGCCCAGACCAGCAGAGTTACGCCGCCGCGTTGGCGAAATTGCGCGGCGCGGGCGTTGAACTCATTCCCGGCGCCGCGGAAGCTGCGCAAGCCCGGCACGTGCGTGAGCTTGTTACGTTCAACGATCCCTCGGGCAATCAGGTCGAGCTGTTTTGGGGCCATGTCGTGGCTGGCACGCGGTTCGTCTCACCGGTCGGAACCGCTGGCTTCATTACCGGCGACGGCGGGCTCGGCCATGTCGTGCTGCCGGCGTTAAAATTGAAGGAAACACGCGCCTTTTACGTCGATCTGCTGGGCTTCGGGGACAGCGATGAAATGCGCGTCCCCTATAATGGCGCCAGTTTGGGGTTGCATTTCCTGCACGCAAGCGGCCCTCGCCACCATGTGGTGGCGCTGGGCGAATTCCCCAACCCGACCGGCCTCATCCACGTCATGATCGAGGCGCCGGCTCTCGATGATGTCGGCATGGCGCTCGATCGCGCACTCAAAGCGGGGTCGCACATTTCAGCGAGCTTGGGCCGCCACACCAACGATCACATGGTCAGTTTTTACGTGCGTACGCCCTCGGGCTTTGACGTCGAGTATGGCTACGGCGGCTATCAGCCCGATTGGTCGAGCTTCACGCCAACTTTCACCCAGAAGGAAGATCTCTGGGGCCACAAATGGGATTTTGGCCAGTGAGCGAGGCGGCGCCCCTCAACAAGCTCTGCTCTGTCGAAGACATCGTCGCGAATTTGTCGAGCGGTATGACGCTCGGGGTCGGCGGCTGGGCCACGCGGCGCAAGCCGATGGCGCTGATACGCGCCATTCTTCGCTCCGACATCAAAGATCTTACTCTGGTGGCGCCCTATGGCGGGCCAGATGTCGGGCTGCTGGCTGCGTCCGGCAAAATCAAGAAGCTGATCTTCGCCTTTGTGTCGATGGATCAGATACCGATCGAACCACATTTCAAGAACGCGCGCCAAGCCGGCCTGCCGGTGTGGGAGCTGGACGAGGGCATGGCCCATTGGGCGCTACGCGCGGCCGCCATGCGCCTCCCATTCCTGCCGACGCGCGTGGGGCTTGGCACGTCGATTCTCGATCAGCCGGGTTTCAAAATGATCCGCAGCCCGTTCGAAGACGGCGAAGAGTTTGTCGCGGTTCCGGCGCTCAATCTCGACGCCACGTTGCTTCACGTGCATCGTTCCGACGAGAAGGGCAACGTGCTGGTGTTCTCACCTGACCTGTTCTTCGACGATTTGATCGCCCGCGCCGCGGCGAAGACTTACGTGACCGCCGAGAAAATCGTGACGACGGCGCAGCTCGAAATGACGACAAACGCGCGCTACAATCCGTTTGAGCGTGCGGTCGTGACCGCGGTCGCGGAAGCGCCGTGCGGCGCCCATCCCACCAGCGCCGCGCCCGATTACGAACTCGACCTGGGGCACTTGAAAACGTACGCTGCGTCGGCGGAAACCGAGGCAGCCTGGCGTGATTACCGCGCCCACTACATCGACGTAACGCCTGACGCCTATCTCGCCGCCATCGGCGGGGCCGAGGCGGTGCGGCGCCTGCCCAAACCGGTTTATTGAGGACATGACCGACCCGCGCTATTCCCTCGCCGAATTGGTCATCTTCGCAGCAGCCCAAGCTTGGCGGCGCGATGGCGAAGTGCTGGCGACGGGGATCACGCCGCTTCCGCGCCTCGGCGCGAGCCTGGCCAAGAC
>JANNFH010000033.1:0-6241 GCA_031379565.1 Alphaproteobacteria bacterium | reverse complement strand
TCCTCGCCGCCATGCGCAGCGATTCCACGCCGAACGCCGAGGGAGGTGATCGGTGACGAGCCTGATGCGCACCACCAAGCCCAACTTCAATCGTCGCGCGCTTGCCACCCAAGCGATGCAGGCAGCCATCGCCTCCCGCGCGAAAGCAAAGCTCGACCAGCATGGCCCGATCTGCATCTACGGGCTTTGCGAGACCCTGGGCGTCACGGTGCGTTTCAACAACATCAACATGGAGGGGATGTACCAACGCGGCGCACCACCGCGCATCCACCTTTCGGCGCGCCGTCCGCTGCCGCGGCGCGCCTATAACTGCGCACACGAGCTTGGCCATCACGTCTTCGGCCACGGCTCGTCAATCGATGAGTTGCGCGAGAACGCCAAGGAGCATCCCTGGGAAGACCCCAAGGAATTCCTCGCCGACACCTTTGCGGGCTTCACGCTGATGCCAATCATGGGTCTGCGCCGCGCCGGCGATTTGCGCGCGGGCCGGGCCAAGAATTTCCGCCGGCAGGAAGTGCGTCGCAATCCCGGCCTCGAGGCAATCGGCGGCCTTGATGCGCGCGCCAGTGAGCGCGAGCCACATGCCGATTTGTCCTGGCTTGCGCGGCAAATACCAACCGCCGCCGACATCGGGGAAAAGCCCGATGCCGGTTTCCGGCATGGCGTAGGTGGTGTTCTCGGTGGCGATGCGAAATTTCGCCGGCATCGAAATGCCGACGCCACCACCCATGGTTACGCCATCCATGATCGCGACGATCGGTTTGGGATAATGGAACAAGAGATGGTTGAGGCGATATTCGGTGAAGAAGAAATCGCGCGCGGCTTTCCCGTCGCCCGCCCCAGATTCCGCGATCATGCGGATGTCGCCACCAGCGCAAAACCCGCGCGTGCCGGGTTGATGCTCGATCAAAACCGCGAGCACGCTGTCGTCGTCGCGCCAGAGCGTGAGCGCCTGGGCCATGTTTGCGCACATGTGCGTGGTCAGCGCATGCAGCGCTTCGGGACGGTTCAGCGTGATGCGGGCGAGGCCGTTGGCGGCGGAGGTGATGATTTCGGACATGAGCAATCTCAGTTGATAGTGTCGAAATAGCGCAAAGCCCACGAGGCTTGATAAACAAGCATCAAAATCGCGAAGACCGCCTGAAAGCGCTGGTTTCCGATGAGCATGGCCGCGATGCAGCCCACGATTTGTACGGGCCCTACGATCACGTACTCGATGCCGAGACTCACGAAATGCTCAGCGCCCTTGAACCAGGAATCCAGCATGTCGACGGCAATATATAACACTTGAACGCCAAAAAACCACGCACGCCGCTGGTAGAAATATTCCTTGAACCCCGCCCCAACGTCGAACTCGCGTGGAAAAAGCAGCGCGCACAGGATGTACATAATGAAGGCGTAGCAGAGGATGAAAAAGTAGAATTGGAATGTCCAGACGACCGTCTCTTGCAGGCGGAATTGCCACCACCACCAGAAGACAGTCATGAGAAACATGTAGGCCACCCACACGAGGTGGACCCAATACGGCTTCGCGCGCTTGGGATGCTGTATGATTTCAGCGACGCCCGACAACAGATGCGTGATGCCGAGGCCCAGAATGATGGACGCCAACACCATCACGTATTCGAACATAGTCACGCGGCGCCCCTGTTTAACCGCTCACGTCATCACCGCATCGTCGGAATAACGAAACTAGAATCGTCCGTCATGCCCTCCGGCCAGCGCGCGGTGATCGTCTTCACCTTGGTGAAAAACTTCACGCCCTCCATGCCGTGCTGGTTGGTGTCTCCAAACGCTGAGCGCTTCCAGCCGCCGAAGGTGTGGTACGCCACCGGCACCGGGATCGGCACGTTGATGCCAACCATGCCGACGTTCACACGCGATGCAAACTCACGCGCGGCGCGGCCGTTGCGGGTGAAAATGGCGACGCCGTTGCCGTATTGATGCTGGCTCGGCAGTGCGAGGGCTTCCTCGAACGTCTCGGCGCGTACGATCTGCAGCACCGGGCCGAAGATTTCCTCCTTGTAGGTTTTCATGTTCGGCGTGACCTTGTCGAACAGGGTCGGGCCGATGAAGAAGCCGTTCTCATAGCCCTGCAGCTTGAAGCCACGCCCATCGCGCACCAATTCGGCGCCCTCTTCGGCGCCAAGGCCGATGTAGCTCTCCACCTTGGCCTTGTGCGCGGCGGATACGACCGGCCCGTATTGCGCATCCGGATCAGTGGAGATGCCAACTCTCAGGCGTTCGATTTCCGGCAGCAGCCGCTCGCGTAATTCGTCCGCCGTTTTCTTGCCCACTGGCACGACCACCGGCAGCGCCATGCAGCGCTCGCCAGCCGAGCCGTAAGCAGCGCCGACCAAATCCTTCACCACCTGGTCCATGTCGGCGTCAGCCAGCACCACGCCGTGATTCTTCGCCCCACCCATGGCTTGCACGCGTTTGTTGTTGGCCGTTCCAACCGAATAGATGTAGTGCGCGATGTCGGAGGAGCCGACGAAACTGACAGCTTTGATCTCCGGATGCGCGAGGATGGCGTCCACCACTTCCTTGTCGCCATGCACGACGTTCAGCACGCCGGGAGGCGCGCCCGCTTCCATCATCAATTCCGCCAAGCGCAAAGGCACGCTCGGGTCTTTCTCGCTAGGCTTCAACACAAAAGTGTTGCCGCAGGCGATGGCAATGCCGAACATCCACATCGGGATCATTGCGGGAAAATTGAACGGGGTAATGCCGGCGCAAACACCAAGCGGCTGGCGCATCGAATAGACGTCGATGCCGGGGCCCGCGCCTTCCGTGTATTCGCCCTTCAGCACATGCGGAATGCCGCAGGCGAATTCGATCACTTCAAGGCCACGCTGAATATCGCCCTTTGAATCGGCAATTACCTTGCCGTGCTCGCTGGAGAGCAGCAGCGCCAGCTCATCCATGTTTTTCTCGACCAGCGCCTTGAACGCGAACATCACCCGCGCGCGCCGTTGCGGGTTGGTGGCGGCCCAGCCGGGGAACGCCGCTTGCGCAGCGGCGACGGCGGCATCCAGCGTTTTCGCCGTGGCGAACGCGACCTCAGCCTGCACCGCGCCGGTATTGGGGTTGAACACCTGGCCTTTACGCGCGGCGTCAGACACGGATTTGGCGTTGATGAAGTGGGCAATGGCGCGCATGCGGGGGGCTCCGGGCAGACAGACTTTGCCGGTTTTATGACGGCAAAACCCGGACCCGTCCATTCGTGCGTCAGCGCGCCGCCTATCGGTGCTGGCGCGATCAGCTAGAATCCGCGCCATGAACAAACTCATCGCCCTCACACTTCTCGTTCTTGCCGCCGCCTGCGGCGCGCCGCAGACCGCCGCCCCCCCGCAACCGGAAATTACAACACTTGAGGTAAGCGACGCCTGGGCTGCTCCTTCCCCCGGCGGCGTCGATGTCGCGGCGGGTTACCTCACCATCGCCAATGGCACGGATGCCGAGGAGCGCCTGGTTTCGCTGTCGAGCCCGCGCGCGGCCAGCGTCGAAATCCACGAAATGAGCATGGACGGCGACGTGATGCGAATGCGCTTCGTCGAGGGCGGTTTGAGCATCCCGCGCGGCGAGACCGCCTTCTTTCAGCCCGGCGGCTTGCATCTTATGTTCACCGGCGTGACCCAACCCTTCGTTCCCGGTGAAACGATTCCGGTGCGCCTGCACTTCGAGCACGCCGGCGAGATGGACGTGAGCCTTGCCGTGCGGATTGGCGGGCAGCGCGTTCATCCCTAAGGTTCGCGCTAAAGCGCGCTATACGCAACGCGCCCATCCGAGATCGACAGCACAGCCTGGGCGCCGGGAATGTCGGCGAAATCCGCCTGCATCAGATCGACCGAGAACGCGCTGATGTCGGCGCGCTTGCCGGCCTCAATGGTTCCGCGCTGATTTTCCTGGAACGTCGCATGCGCCGCGCCGGATGTGAGCATGGCCAACGCTTGATCACGGCTAACCGCCTCTTCCAGACGCCAATCGGGTCCCGCGAAGCCAGACAGATCGTGCCGGTAGGCGGCGGCGTAGAACTCGATCAGCGGATCGCCTTTCTCTACCGGCGCGTCGCTGCCGGCGGCGATGGCGGCGCCTGAATTCAGCAATGAACGCCACGCATAGGCGCCGCCCAGACGCTCGGGGCCAAGACGCGCCGGCGCGAAATGCAGATCGCCGATCGCGTGCGAGGGCTGCATCGAGGCGATGACGCCCATTTGCCCGAAGCGAGGCAAGTCTTCGGGCGAAATCACCTGCGCGTGCTCGATCCGCCAGCGCGCCGCGCGCAGCGCCGCCGCGTCGGCGCCAAAGCTCTCTTGATAGAGATCGAGCGCCAGCCTGTTGCCGCGATCACCGATGGCGTGGGTGGCGATCTGCACGCCGCGCGCGCGCGCGCGCGTCATGATCGCACGCATCGCATCGAGCGGCGTCAGCAGCAGACCATCGCCGGGCGCATCGCTGTAGGGCGCCAGCAACGCCGCGCCGCGCGAGCCGAGCGCGCCATCCATGTAAAGCTTCACCCCGCGCACCCGCAGCCGCCCGCTCGCGTCCTGGAACGGCCCGCGCTCGAGCACGAAATCCGCATCGGCGCCAGAAAGGTAGATGTCGGCGGAAAGCGGGAATTCATCGGCAGCCGCCAATTGCTCCCACAAGGGATAATCGGCGCGATCGACGCCCATGTCAGCGATGCCGGTCCAGCCGCGCGAAGCATAAAGCTGGATCGCCAGGCGCAGCGCCTCGCGCTTCATCGCTGCGCTGGGCGCGGGGAAGCGCGCGGCGACAAGCGCTTCGGCATTGTCGATCAGCATGCCGGTGGCGGCGCCGGCCGCATCACGCTCAACGCGCCCGCCATCGGGATCAGCGGTGGCATCGCTGATTCCGGCC
Organism: Alphaproteobacteria bacterium; assembly: GCA_031379565.1. Lineage (GTDB taxonomy): Bacteria > Pseudomonadota > Alphaproteobacteria > Caulobacterales > Aquidulcibacteraceae > Vitreimonas. Next base: position 1,357 of record JANNFH010000033.1, on the reverse strand, counting down.
AACGCAAGCGCTGCTGAATTCACCACGACAGCGTGGCCGTCGGCGCGACCTAGCATCACTGGGCGGTTCGCGACCACCGCGTCCAGATCGGCGCGGGTGGGAAAGCGATGTTCGGGCCAGTGGGTTTCGATCCAGCCGCGCCCGACAATGGGGCCATCGGGATGGGCCGCGGCGTAAGCCCGAAGCCTTTCCAGCATGGCGGCGAGCGAGGAAGTTCCGGTGAGGTCGAGTTGCAGCGCGCTCAGCCCGATTCCGAGCAAATGCATATGAGAATCGACGAAACCCGGAAAAGCGGCCGCGCCGCCCAGGTGAATCACGCGCGCGCCCGCGCCGCTCGCCTCCCGCAACGGGCCGGCGAACAGGATGCGCCCGGCGCGAATACGCACTGCCTCCACCACCGGGCGCGCGGCGACGCCCGTATAGATCGGCCCGCCCTGGATTAGCGTATCGCCCTCAGCGGCGTTTCGGCTCGCGCAGGCAGACCCCGCCATAGCCAAAGCAAGACCGGCAAAATTCCGCCTCGAAAGCTCAAAAGCCATGATTTCCCCCGCGTCATCGCACTACCGGACACTACTGGCCGCAGCGCCCATGGCAAATGTCGCAGACCCGGCCCAGTGATCGCAAATCCGGTGACGCGATGGGGCCCAATGGCTAGGGTGCGGCCCAAACGGAGCATCACGCCTATGAGACGCTTTCTGACGACCCTCGCCGCCATTGCGGCGCTCTCGGCATGCGCCACTACCGCCGCGCAGCAAGGTGCCGCATCGCAGCAATCGGCGGCGCTGAGCGTCTTGCCGCTGCAATACCATTATCGCCAATTGGCGAACGGCTTGCGCGTCTACGCCATGCCCAATCCAGGTACGGCGAACGTGTCGGTGCAAGTTTGGTACGAAGTCGGCTCGAAGGACGATCCGGTGGGCCGCTCGGGTTTTGCGCACCTGTTCGAGCACATCATGTTCAAGGCCACGCGCAATATGCCCGAGCAATTCATGGATCGGCTGACCGAGGATGTCGGCGGTTACAACAACGCTTCGACCTATGATGATTTCACCAATTATTACGAGATCGTGCCCGCCAACCATTTGCAACGTTTGTTGTGGGCGGAAGCGGAGCGCATGGGATCGCTGGTGATCGATGAAGTCACGTTTGATTCCGAACGCGACGTAGTGAAGGAGGAATTACGCCAGCGCGTACTCGCCTCACCCTATGGGCGATTGTTTTATCTCTACCTGCCGCAGGCCAATTTCACGGTGCACCCCTACGGGCGCCCTGGCATCGGTTCAATCGAGGAGCTTGACGCCGCCACAGTGGAAGACGTGCGCGCGTTCCACGCGCAATATTATCGCCCAGACAACGC
>JANNFH010000111.1:0-6992 GCA_031379565.1 Alphaproteobacteria bacterium | reverse complement strand
CGCGGCTTCAGCCCCCAGCGCATCAGCAAGGGCTCGATCGTTGCGGAGCCGGATTTACCGAAACGCAAGGCCATGAAGGACTCATGCGCTAACGGGGTAAAGGCTGGCTTAATCGAGCCTGGCCAGGCGCGCCAAAGGGGGGTCGTGGCTCAGGGCGCAAATGCCGGCGCGGAGGGCCCGGAAATGCGCGCAACGCCGTTATCCGCACTCTGGCCGCAAGCAAACACCGACAGAAGCCAGCGCAATCGCAAACACGCGCGGAAAGGGAAAATCCTTGTGCCGCCAAGAAATCGCGGCCGCCCTCAGACTTGTTGTCGCGGAGGGCGAACATGAAACGACGGCAGTTCCTCAAATATGGCGCCTTCGGCGCGGCGTCGCTCGCGCTCGCGCCGGCGGCGGCGTGGGGACAGAGTTCCAGCGTCTCCGTCACGCTCAGCATCGAGGCCGTCGATGCTGAGATGATCGACGGCGAAACCGTGTTCATGGTGCTTTTCTTCCCGGGCGCCCCCTCAACGCCGCGCCCGGTGATTCGCGTCATCGAAGGCGACAGCGTCTATCTGTCGGTCGCGAATAACGACACGCGCGTCCATGGCTTCGCTATTCCCGGCGCGCCGGGCGCTTCGATTACCTCGATCCCGCCGGGCGCGACCCGCAGTGTGCGCTTCATCGCTCCACGCGGTGGCACCTATCTTTATCTCGATCCGACGATGGCGCCCGTGAACCGGCTTCTAGGGTTGCATGGGGCGTTCGTTGTTGCGCCGCGCGACCCGACCACACCAGCTGGCTCAGTGACGCCGTTTTCGCGCGCTGCCCAAACCGCAAGCTTGCAAACTCTATTCGACGCATTTGGGCGCACACCGCGCTTCCCCGGCAATGCGTGGACGCCCGAGCGCGACCGCGTCTGGATGTTTTCGCAGGTCGATCCCGCTCTCAATCGCCGGGTCGACGCGGGCCAGGCGATCAACCCGGCAACGGTCGCGGCGACGTTTGCACCGCGCTATTTCACCATCAACGGGCTTAGCGGCTTCGATGCAGCACACGACGAGACAATTTCGCCTTCAGGCTATATCGGCGAGCCGATGCTTCTGCGTGTGCTCAACGCCGGGCTCGCTACCCACGCGCCCCACATTCACGCCAATCACGTGATGGAACTCTCGGGAACCGATGCTGCCGGCGCGCAAGTCGTGCGGAGTAACATCACCGAACGTGACACTTGGCTGATGGCGCCCCTCGAACGCAAGGATATGCTGCTGCCCTTTGAGCGACCGCCGGACATACCCGACGCTAACTGGCCGCCTCGCCAGGAGCCGTTCCCACTTCGCTATCCCATGCACTGCCACACCGAGATGTCGCAGACAGCAGGAGGCGGCAATTATCCGCAAGGCCTGGTGACCGACTGGGAGATCCTAGGTCCCGCCCTTCCAGCGCAGCGGAGGATTTGAGCCATGTCGTCCTCGGATTCCATTCCTTTTGATCAAACTGGCGTGCAAGGGCCGCGCACATTCGACACGTTCGGCTGCGACGTGTTCAAGGCCAATTTGCCAACGCCCGACCGATTAACGCCCGACGTCACGTTCGAACGCGGCGTGCGTTTCGGGCTGCGGCTGCCAACGCCGGACGGGCGCTCGATTGAGGTCTGGCGCTTTGACGACGAACGCGCGCCTACGAACGCCTGGCCGTCGCCGCCGATCAGGGTGCGCCAAGGGCAAATCGTACACACCACAATTCACTCTCGGAACAATTCGCACACCATCCACCATCACGGCATCGAACCGACGACATTTAATGATGGTGTTGGTCACCTCTCATTCGAAGTGACGGGAGAGTACACCTACCAATGGCAGCCGAACATCGCCGGCACCTTCTTCTATCACTGCCATAAAAATACGACGTTGCATTTTGAAATGGGCATGTACGGGCTCTTGATCGTCGATCCGCCCGAGGGTCCGGGGCGCGTGTTTCAAGGAGGGCCCGCTTATGATGTCGAGGGCTTCTGGGTTGCCGATGATTTAGATCCAGCATGGCGCAACCTCAATCACGATGCAGGGCTGTGCGGCGACGATGCCGGGCTCAACCTGTTTAATCCGAAGTATTTCCTGGTCACGGGCGTGTTTGCCCCCAACACATTGAGCGATCCTCGTGTCGTCGTGCGCGCGCGGCGTGGCGAGCGCATCCTTGTGCGATTGCTCAACGCCAGCTACGGCATCTTGCGCACGACATTGGGCGTAGACGCCACGGTGGTGGCGATCGACGGCCATGGCCTGGGCCGCGCCGACGCACCCTGGTCGCAACCTTTTGTAATTCCTGCTCGCCAGCCGTTTGAGCTTACCTCGGCGCAGCGTTATGATTTGATGATCACGCCGCCTTCCACGGGTACGTATTCTGCGCGGTTTGAATTCCTGAACTGGATAACCCGCGCAATCCAGAACGGCGGCAGCGGAATCGCTGAAACAAAGATCATCGTGTCATGATCAAGCTAGCGCTCGCTGCCGCGGCGGTTACGTTCGCATGCACAGGCATGGCGTGCGCGCAGTCCGTCCAGCGGGGGCACGACACGGCTAGCCATGGCTACGAGGCGCCCGCGCTTGAATCTTTGGGCGGCGAAATCACACTGCGCGATGTGGCGGGACACGCTGTAACGTCTGCGAATTTGCACGGCGGATGGCGGTTTGTTTATTTCGGCTACAGCCGCTGCCGCAGCGCCTGTCCGATTGCCCTTCCGACGCTCGACGACGCCGCGGCGCGCTTGCGCGCGAATGGGCTCGACGCGCGCGCTGTGTTCATCGATGTCGATGCGTCCGCCACGCCCCTGCACATGCGTTCGCAGGACGGTTCTGGCGAAATGGGATCGATGCATAGCCACGTGTCGATGGACGAGCAGACTGCGCTGGCGACGTTGGCGCAGCAGTTTCCGTTGATTTTGTTTCTTACCGGCTCGCGGCTTCAGGTACGCCACGCCGTCGAGGCCTTCCATGTTCGCGCCGAACACATGCCGCCACGCACGGACTTGGGCGAAATGGGGCACTCCATCAATCACACGTCCCTGATTTACGTACTTGATCCCCAGGGCACGGTGGCGGGCTACTACTACCATGATGTCCGCCCGGAGGTTTTGTCCGCGTTCGTCGCCGAGCGCGCCCAAGCACACTGATGTCGCCGGGAAACGCTTGAAGCCAGGGCTTGCAATTCCAGTGATCGCAATGGGGCCCATGTTGCCTCGCGTTACAAGGTTGCGCGTGGCGAGATCGCCCAGACCCCTTCCGGCGAGCGGCGCGAGCCCGCCCGAGAGCGCTGGAGCTTCAAAATTGGCCCCCACAAGGGCCGTGAAACTGGACGGCGCCGGCGGGTTCCTATAAGCCCCCCGGTTTTCCGGAGGCGCCCATGCCCGCTCATCCCCTGGTTGGCCTGATCATGGGGTCGAAAACCGATTGGGAAACCATGAGCGCAGCCGCCGACATGCTGGACGCGCTGGGGATCGCCTATGAGGCGCGTGTGGTCTCGGCGCACCGGACCCCGCAGCGGCTCTACGATTACGCAACCAGCGCCAAGACGCGAGGCCTCAAAGTGATCATCGCCGCCGCCGGCGGGGCGGCGCATTTGCCGGGCATGGCGGCGTCGCTGACGCCTCTGCCGGTGCTGGGCGTGCCGATCAGAAGCAAGGATTTGAAGGGGCTCGATAGCCTGCTCTCGATCGTGCAAATGCCGAAAGGCGTGCCGGTGGGCACATTGGCGATTGGCGAAGCCGGCGCGGCCAATGCGGCTTTGCTGGCGGCGTCGATCCTGGCGCTGAGCGATGACGCGATCGCGGCCAAGCTCGATGCGTTCCGCGCCGAGCAAACCGCAAGCGTGCCGGAAAGCCCGGAATGATGCTCGCGCCTGGCGCGGTCATCGGCATTCTCGGCGGCGGACAATTGGGCCGCATGCTGTCGCTGGCGGCGGCGCGGCTCGGCTTCGACGTTTGCATTTTCACCGATGAAGCAGATAGCCCCGCTGCGCGCGTGTCGGCGCGGGAAATCGTCGGCGATTATCACGATCACGCGGCGCTGGCGCGGTTCGCACACGAGGTCGATGTCGTCACCACCGAGTTCGAGAACGTGCCCGCCGATACGGCGCAGGCGTTGATCGATTCCGGCGTGCGCGTGGCGCCGAATGCGCGCGCGCTGGCAATCGCGCAAGACCGAATTGAAGAGAAGAATTTCTTCAACGCCAATGGCATCGCTACCGCGTCGTTCGCGGCGGTGGATAATTCGGGCGAACTTACGGCGGCGTTGCATGCGATTGGCATGCCGTCAATTCTGAAGACGCGGAGGCTTGGTTATGACGGGCTGGGGCAGACGCGTCTGCTGAAGCCTGGCGATGAAAGGGGCGCGTGGGAGAAAATCGGCGGCGCGCCCGCGATCCTGGAAGGTTTCTGCGATTTCGCTGCGGAGGCGTCCATCATCGCGGCGCGCGACATGGACGGAAGCTTCGCGGCCTACGACCTTTGCCGCAATTGGCACGAACACGGCATCCTGGCCAAGACGCAAGCGCCAGGCGGGTTTGACGCGGCAGTTGAAACCGAGGCGCGCGCGGAAATCCAACGATTGATGGAAGCGCTGGATTATGTCGGCGTGTTGACGATCGAATTTTTCGTGATGGCCGACGGCAAGCTGATCGCCAACGAAATGGCGCCGCGGGTGCATAATTCCGGGCATTGGAGCATCGAAGGCGCTGTCACATCGCAATTCGAACAGCACATCCGCGCCGTGGCGGGTTGGCCGCTGGGATCGACGCGACGGATTTGCGACGCGGAGATGATCAATCTGATCGGCGATGACGTGTTGCGTTGGCGCGAGCTTGCCGCAGATGCGAACGCACGCCTGCACCTCTACGGCAAACGCGAAGCGCGCACGGGGCGCAAGATGGGGCATGTGACGCGGTTGAAGCGGTTATAAATTAGCGCCGGTAGCGTGCTTCGCGGGCCGCGTAGAGCCACAGGCCGATGACATAGAGCACTGGCGCGATGATCCAGAGCGCGCCGACGGCGCTGCTTGGCGCGCGTCGCACGGCTTGGGCGACGCCTTCGCCATCCAGAATCGAGAACACATTTCCGTCCGCGACCAGCACCGCGATCAGCGCGCCGGCGCAGACCCAAAAGCCGATGGCGGTGGCGACAATGGGCGAGGTGCGCTCGACGTAATCGTCGGCGCCGTGCTCATCGAGATGGGTCAGGCTGGTCCAGATCGACACCGGCCAAAGCGCCGCGCCGAGGAAGCGCAGTGGGGCAGCTTGCATGAGGAACCTCCCGCAGAGCTGGGGTCACATTAGCGTGTTTTGCCGGCAGCGCGCGGGAATTCTGCGGGGTTGCGGCGAATATAGGTGAGGCCTCAGCGCGCGGAGGCCAGCGGACGCGGCCCGAGGCGCGCCGCTACAAAGCCGTCACTGGCGAAGCGGGAGGCAGACGAGCGCTTTTCGCCGGTTGCGGCCACTCTCCGTCATTTTCCACTGATGCGGCTTTCGGATCGATCTCGCCTTTTAGGCGATAAAACTTCCCGATTATCTCCTGTGGAGCTACGCATCGCCTTTCCCGAAACATCTCGATGTCTGCGGGAACTCACGTGGAGGGAAAGATGATCAACAATTTCAGAACGGCCTTGTTCGGTGCGGCGGCGCTCTTTGCGTTCGCCGGCCCAGCACAGGCCGACATCTACACACTCGTAGACGGCGCAAACGCCCAGCTGGCCGCCAACGGAAAGAATTATCGCATCGCTATCGCCGAATACAGCACCAGCCTTGAAGCCAACGAGCTGGGCCGCACGCTTCTGTTTAGCAACCGCGGCAATCGGCAGCTGGCTTACGACTTCGTCCCTGGCGATCCGCGCCGCGCCGAACTCGGCACGGGGGATGCCGGAACCAACATCACCTTCGCCATCGACGACGTGAACGTGACAGCCGATATCGCTGGCACTGGCGAACTCGGTCAGATCCGCGCAGCGATGGCGACATGGGAAAACGTCACCTGCTCCACTATCCCCTTGACTGACCGCGGTAACACAGGCGGGGACGTCGGCGCGGTTCAAAGCATATTTGGATTTGGAGGTACTGGAGGCGTCGCGGCCGACATCCAGCACGCAGGCTTCCTGCCGCCAGGATTTTTCCTGCTGCTTGGCAGCTCGAACATCCTCGGCGTCACCTTCACTTTCCGCTTTGTAGATGGAAACGGAAACGACACCGACATTGACAATAACGGCGTCGGTGATGCGGCGTTCCGCGAAATCTATTACAATGACGGTTTCACCTGGGAGATCGATCCCACCGATCAACCCGGCGATGGCAGGTTCGACATTCAAACCGTCGCGTTGCATGAATCTGGCCACGGTTTGAGCCAGGGCCATTTTGGCGATGGCTTCATCCAGCGCAACGGCAAGATCCAGGTCGCACCACTCGCGGTGATGAACGCCGGCTACATCTACGGACAACAACAACTAGCCGGTACCGATACGGGCGGCCACTGCTCCAATTGGGCTGCTTGGCCGAACAACTGACGCCAATTGACGTTTCAAATCGGGGCCGGGCTCGCGTGTGGGCCCGGCCCTTATCGTGCCCGATGTCTGAAACGCGCGAGCGCAAGCTTCCGTGGAACTTGCAGCAGACCCGAGCCCTTCATCCGGCAGCTTTGGGCCAGTCGTGCCCAGGCGGCCACAATATTGCGACCAGAGCTGGCGTCACATTAGCGTGTTTTGCCGGCAGCGCGCGGGAATTCTGCGGGGTTGCGGCGAATATAGGTGAGGCCTCAGCGCGCGGAGGCCAGCGGACGCAGCCCGAGGCGCGCCGCTACAAAGCCGTCACTGGCGAAGCGGGAGGCAGACGAGCGCTTTTCGCCGTGTGTGGACGGCTCTCCGTTGGCAAGGGTTATTTTGAAGGTTCTGCAGTGCTGGTCGGTGCGGCCGTGTGTTCGACCTGTTGATGCGGTACACAAGACCGCTGGCCATAATGCCTTCCGCGAAGACGGG
>JANNFH010000444.1:0-1907 GCA_031379565.1 Alphaproteobacteria bacterium | reverse complement strand
TATAAGTCGCGCCGAACGATTGGGCGGCGTCGGACAAGAGCCAGAGATTGTTGGCGGCGCAGATTGGTTCGAGCAAATCGTAATCAGAGGGCTGGCCGAACAAATCGACGCTGATGAAGCCGACCGGATTCAGGCCGAGCTTTTTTGCGGTGGCGATGCCAGCCTTGAGGCTTTCAGAATCGACGTTGAAGGTATCGGCGTGCACGTCGACGAAGATCGGCGTGGCGCCGACCCAGGCGACGACTTCCGCGGTCGCCGCGAAGGTGAAGCTGGGGCAGAGCACCGCGTCGCCGGCTTTGACGTCCTTCGCCATCAGCAACAGCCCGAGCGCATCGGTGCCGTTGGCGCAGGAGAGCGTGTGCTTTGCGCCGCAGAAGGCAGAGAGATCGCTTTCGAGCTGGGCGATCTCGGGGCCCATGATGAATTGGCAATGCGTCAGCACGCGCCCGACTGCCTCGTCGATGCGAGTGCCGAGGCGCCGGCGCTGAGCGCTAAGATCGATGAACGGAATGGACATGACGGCGTTTTCGTCGCTTGCGCCGAAAACGTCAAGCATAGCAATGTGTTACAGATTGTTACGCGCGCGCCGCCAGCGCCGGCTCAAGCCGCAACGTTTCGGCGAACGCCAAGAACACGTGATAGAGCGTCGAGGCCGGCGCGGTTTTGGAGAGCGGCTTGGCATCGCCGTCGAACTGATCGATCCAGGAACCACGCGGATTTACAGCGAGATAGCGGTCGAGCAGCACGCGCGCGGCGGCGGCGACGGGCGCGCGCGGATCGGCGCCGGTGAGTTCAAAGAGGGCTAGGTGGCCTTTGATGCGTTCGGTGTTGGGCCAAGTGCGCGAGCTGCGCTTCAGCGGCGCGCCGTCGTCGCGCACTTCGTCATGCGTGCTCTGCGTTTGTGCATCGACGCCGTAGCGTTCGGCGAAATTCACCAGAATGCCGGCTTCGGCGCTGAGATCGATTCCAGCGAGACGCTGGTATTGCGCCAATATCCACGCCCATTCAAATTGATGGCCGGGTTCGGCGATGTGACCCGCCTCGCCCTGGGCGCGCGACCAATCGGCGTTGAAATACTCGCCGAGCGTGCGGCCATCGAAGAAATGCCGGCGAAACAGGCCGACCAATTCATGCGCCTGGTCGAGAAAGCGCTGCTCGGCGCTGGCCTCGAAGGCGGCCAGCGAGGCTTCGAGCAAATGCATGTGCGGATTTTGCAGGCGCGGGCCCTCGGGCGGGAATTGATGCCAGAAACCCTCGCCGCCTTCCGGGCGCATGCGCGTTTGGATGAAATCGAGCGTGTCATGCATCCGCGCCAGCACGTCGGCGTCGCGGGTTAGCTTGTAGCGCCAGGCGAGCGCGAACAGTACGAAGGCAAGATCATAGAGATCGGGTGTGGGGTCGAGCATGGCGCCTTCGCGCGTGACCCGCCTGGCCCAGCCGCGACCGGGCCCGAGCCAGGCCTTCGCCACCAGAAAATCGTAGCCCCATTTCGACAGCGCCGCCCCCTCTCCCCAGCCCAGCAGCGCAGCGTGTGAGAAGACGTAAACCTGCCGGCAGGCGACGCGGGTGCGCTTGAAGGCAACGTTGGCGGGCTGGCCATCGAGCGTCAGCTCCTCGACGAAACCGCCGTGCGCGCGGTCCACCCCCGCCTTGGCCCAGAACGGCAAGGCGGCGTCAAACATCCAGGCGCGGATTTCGGCGAACGGGATTTGGTTCATTTCGGGACGCCCAAGCCGAGACTGATTGTGCGCTAGTGCCGCGAGCCGCGACGCCAAGTCAATGAAACCGTGCGCTTCGTGCAGAGTTTCCGCGCGCGGCCAGTCGCCATCACGCCAGGTCGTCGGCTAAAGGACAGGCATGAAACACCGCATCATCCCCGCCATCATGTCCGGCGGTTCGGGCTCTCG
>JANNFH010000455.1:0-2084 GCA_031379565.1 Alphaproteobacteria bacterium | reverse complement strand
CTCTTGGTCGGGCAACGCTGCCGCCACGCGCGTCATCGCCTCCACCGGCAACAGCAGATCGCCTTTGAGCCCAATCAGCGCATCGAGCCGGGCATGCCGCGTCAGCTCTGGCAACGCGCGCGGGCGCACCTCGATCTCGTCCATGCCTTCCCACGCCGCGCGCGGGTTCGGCGCCCCGAGCAGTTTCTTCACTTCCTTCCACACCCGTTCGGCGGAGAGCGCGTCGAGCCCTTCAACGCGCGCGGCGCAAGCCTGCAGCCCGTGCGGATCGAGCGGGCCTTTGCCGTACCAGGCGTTGAAGCGAAAGAAGCGCAGAATGCGCAGATAATCCTCGCGGATGCGCGCATCGGCGTCGCCGATAAAAATCACCCGGCCGGCGCGCGCGTCGTCGAGCCCGCCGCCGGTGGGATCGAAAATTTCGCCCTCCGCCGAGGCATAGAGCGCGTTGAGACGAAAATCGCGGCGCTCTGCGTCTTGGTTCCAATCTTCGGTGAAGGCTACCGTGGCGCGCCGCCCATCGGTGGTTACGTCGCGGCGAAGCGTCGTCACCTCGAACGGCTGGTGATTGACCACGATGGTGACGGTGCCGTGCTCAATGCCGGTGGGATGCGCGGCAAAGCCCGAAGCTTTCGCAACTTGCGTCACTTGGTCTGGCGTCAGCTGCGTGGCGATATCGATGTCGTCGGCTTCGACACCCATCAGCGTGTTGCGCACGCAGCCACCGACGAAGCGCGAGCCGCCAGGGCGCGCGGCTTCGAGCGCGGCGATGAGCGCACGCGTTTGCGGCGCTTTCAGCCAAGGCGCGTGGGCGATGGATGCGCTCATAGATACAATCTCTCATACAGCGCCCGGATCATGCCTGCGGTTGCGCCCCAGATGTGGCGGCCTTCATAGGGCATGGCATAATAGGCGCCCTTGCGGCCACGCCATTGCCCTTCGCGGCGCTCATGATTGGCGGCGTCCATGAAGAAATCGAACGGGGCCTCGAACACATTCGCAACTTCGCGCGGATCGAGCGTGAGCTCGAAGCCCGGCTCGACCAAAGCGACGATCGGCGCGATGCGATAGCCGCTGCCGGTTTCGTAGGCGTCAAAGCCACCGACCGGGCGAACGAATCGGCGCGCAAGACCGATTTCTTCCTCCGCCTCGCGCAGCGCCGCTTCGAGCGGCGTTTCGTTCGGCTCGATGCGCCCGCCTGGGAACGAGATTTGCCCGGCGTGCGAGGCAAGATCGGCGGCGCGTTCGGTGAACAACAGCGTCCAGCCTTCCGGGCGCTTGACGATCGGCGCTAGCACCGCGGCGGCGCGATAGTCGCGCTCCACCGCCGGCCATTCCGGATTGAGATCGCGGTCGCCGCGCGCGACCGCGTGCGCGATCCGATCCAACGGATCGAGCCGCGCGCTGAGGCGCGCTTCGAGATCGTCGTGCATGCCAAATCCGAAATGCGGGGATTCGCGAAGCCCTATCTTCGCGCCTTCGCCGCCGAAAGCCAAGCGCCGCGCGGGCGCCGCGCGGCGCGCGCGCTTGCCAATCCGACCGGCCCCGCGCCGCCCCACACTGGGCGGGCCCTAACGCGGAGGCCCCCATCGACCCGCACGCCGTCATCCGAGACTCTCTCGCCCTCAACGCCCTGCTGCGCGCCGAACTGGAAGCGGTGAAGCGCGAACTGGCCGCGCGGCGCGGCGAGGGGGACATATGCCAAGGGTCTAAGCATACGTCACTCTAGCCCAAACCACACGCCCCCGCTCCACAGCCCAAGCTTGCCCTCGTGCTGCTCGGCCCATTCCACCATTTCATAAAACGGCGCGCGCAGGATGCGCGCTTCGAGGCGCCCGCGCACCAGCACGTAGGGGCGCGGTTCGCCGTTTGTGTGGGTCACGCGGATTGGGTGCTCAGGGCCGGCGGCGATGACGTCGCCGACATTGGTGGTGAACACGAGAGTCTGGCCCTCGCCCCGCCCGTCCCGATCGACGCGGATGGCAAGAAACGGTGCGTCCGCCACGCGGACCACGATTTTCTCCACCGGCGTGACGAGGTAGGTCGCCCCGTCCTCGTCCTTGCGCAGGATCGAAGCGAACAACCGC
>JANNFH010000446.1:0-2554 GCA_031379565.1 Alphaproteobacteria bacterium | reverse complement strand
GAAACGCCCCGCGCGTCGTTGGTCGGGTCAGCCAAAAGAGTATGGCCCCGGCGATGGCGACGCCCACCGCGCCTTCGATCGGCCCCCCCATGAAGGCGCGGACAAAATCGCCGAACGCGTTGGCGGCGATTAGCACAAGTGCGAGCGTCCAGCCCCAAACTCGGCGTGTGAATGTGCCGAAGCACGCGCCAGCCATCACCAATGAAAGCGCCGCAAACGCCCAACCGGAGGCCGGCGCGAACGCAAGCAATTGGGCGTGCGCCTCGTGCTTCATCGCCCAGATCGCATCGAGCGCGCCGCCGGGGGCCAGCATCGTGACGGCGACGAGTGCGGTCATGCATGTCGCGAAGGCGAAGAAAACACCGAGCGCGATCGGCGCGAGGGGGCGGCGGGCGTTCACATCACCCCCGCCTGCACCCACGCTTCCTTTGGCCAGCGCCGGTGCACCCAGAACCATTGCTCCGGCGCTTCGCGGATGCGCGCTTCCATGAAGGCGTTCACGGCCCGCACGCCGGCGACCACGCTGGCTTCGTCATCGGGGCGATCGTAATCGAGCGCAATCGGTTCGTGCACCTTGGCGTGAAAGCGCAAGCCGGAAAGGCGCCGCCCGGAAATCGGAATCAGCGGCACCTTGAATTTGAGCGCCAGCCGCGTCGGCCCATCGGCGGTCATGCAATCGTAGCCAAACAGCGGCGCCGCCACGCCCATATTGTATTTCTGATCGTTCATCAGCGCGATGGTTCGTTTCTTCGTCAGCGCGCGCAGCAAGCCCATCCCGCCTTCGCGGCCTTTCGGCGCTTGCAGTTCCAAGCCGAAGGCGCGGCGGGTTTCAACGATGTCACGGTCGATGATCGGATTGTTGGCTGGGCGGTAAGTGAAATAGCAATCGGGATCGGCTTGCGCGAGGCAGAGCGAGGTCACTTCCCAATTGGTAAAATGCCCGCCGATGAACACGGCGCCTTTGCCGCGCACGGCTTCGATACGCTCGCGGCCCTCGAATACGATGTCGCCGCGCTCAAGCCGCTCCACGAATTGACCCATGTGCGGGAACTCGCCCGACATGCGCCCGATTTCGCGCCAGGTCTCCTTGAGTACGCCCTCGCGCCAAGCTTCGGTTTCGCCTGGAAAAGCGAGCCGCAAATTGCGCCGTGCGGTTTTGTTGGCGCTGGTGAGCGGGCCGACCCAGGGCAGCACTGCCGCGCCCCAGCGTGAGGCGCGCTCGACCGACAGCGCGCCGAGCCCGCCCAGATAGGCTTTCCAAGCCAGCGCCTCGAGGCGGAAGTAGAAATTGACCGGCTTGGATTTCGCCATCGCTACGTCATCCGCGCTTGAATCGGCGCGAGCAAGGCGTCGAGCGCTGCCTCATCGGCAAACTTGGCGGTCACCGGCAGAACCGACACACGCGCGCGCCACTCGGGGGAAAGCCGCACGGCGTCTTTTTCCGTGGTGATGAGCGTGGCGGCGCGTTCCTGCGCCAATTGCTGGAGAAAGTTGAGCTCATCGAACTGGAAAGGGTGATGATCCGGAAACGGGATGGTTTCTTCCAGATTGGCGCCGAGCGCCGCGAGCGTTTCGAAGAATTTCTCCGGTCGCGCCAGGCCGGCGAACGCCACCAGGGGTCCCGCCGGCGGCGCGCCTGTCGGGGTTAGCGTCGCCCGCAACACCGGCCGGTTGAAGTCCGCTAGCCAGTCGGGCCGCTCACCGTCGCCGATGATTACGATGGCGTCGGCGCGGGCGAGGGCGCCTGGCAAATGCTCCCGCAGCGGTCCGGCGGGGAACACATCGCCATTGCCGACGCCAAATCCGGCATCGACGGCTACGACCGAAACATCCTTGCTCAAGCTCGGATTCTGAAACCCGTCATCCATGATGATGGCGTGCGCACCAGCATTGGCAGCGGCGAGCGCGCCGGCGACGCGGTCGCGCGCAATCCAGGCAGGGCCGTCGGCGGCGTGCAACAGCGGCTCATCGCCAACTTCGCGCCATCCCATGTCTGGGGTGACGCGCAAAGGGCCGGCGATGCGCCCGCCATAGCCGCGTGACAGCGTGTGGGCATGGGCGCCAAGCTTGGCGCGAATAGCGCGCGCAAGCGGTGTTTTGCCGGCGCCGCCCAGCGTCAAATTGCCGATGCAAATAACCGGGATCGGCGCATGCAGCGGGACTGTCATCTTGATCCGGCATGCGCCGGCCCATGCGTAGGCCCACGATACCGGCGTGAGCAGCGCACGCAGCACGGCCGCGCGATCGCGGCCGCTGGCGTGCGCGCTCCAGAATTCAGGCGCGCGCATCGGCGGCCCTTGCAGGAGGCGTGGGCGCTGGAAGCAAGGCGGCGAGGCGATCGACCGTGGCGTAAAGCGCGGCGGCGCTCTGGTCGATTACCGCGTTGGCGGCGGCCACCCGGCGCGCGCACGCGGCGCGATCGCGCCATAGCGCCGTGATAGCGCTAGCGAGTTCTGCTGCGTCCCTGACTTGGACAGCGCCGCTTTCCGCGAACAGCGCGTCGAACACGTCCTGAAAACTCTCCACGTAAGGGCCGGTGATGATGCAAGCGCCC
>JANNFH010000425.1:0-5486 GCA_031379565.1 Alphaproteobacteria bacterium | reverse complement strand
CAATCAACCAGATGTCCGCAGGCGCGCCTGAATGGGCGCCGCCGACGACCGCTACGCGCACGCGCCCGCCGGGCAGGCGTTGCAGCACAATTTCCGGCGCCCCTGCCGGTCGTGGCTGCGCGAGCGCTTGCTCTAGGATGGCGCGCGCTTCATCCCAATCGGAGGCGCTTATTTGGCGTTCGCCATCGAACACCAAATTGGGTGTAAACAAGCCCCGTGCGCTCATCCTCCGCGAGAATTCACGCTGACGATCCGTGTACAGCGGCTGGGCGAAGGTGTCGCTCCAGCCGAGATAGTCCCAATAGCCGACCGAGAATGTCAGCGCGAGCACGCCCGGTTCGCGTGAAAATTCTCCGAGCAGGCGATTGCCGCGGGGGCATTGCCAGCAGCCTTGGCTGGTATAGAGCTCAACCACGACCGCGCTGTGGCGGCGTTCAACGGGCTGAGCGTGCGCAGGGACGAGCGACGTCGCCAGCGCCATGACGACGACGGCGAGAAAGCGGGCCATCATGGGCGCAAGCATGACGGCCCCGGCCTCGAGGTTCGAATCACAGGGGCGTGACGGGCGGGTGAGGCCTCACGCCGGTTTGGCCAAAGCACGCAACACATAGTGCAAAATACCGCCATTTCGGAAGTATTCGACTTCATTGTCAGTGTCGATCCGACACAGCGCCTCGATACGCTCGGTTTTTCCCCCTAAGCGCGTGATCGCCAGTGTGAGGTTTTGGCGAGGGCCCACGTCGGCCAACCCGGCGATGGAGACGGTTTCACCGCCAGTGATGCCGAGGCTCGCCCAGCTTTGGCCGCCAGTGAATTGCAGCGGCAACACGCCCATGCCGATCAGATTGGAGCGGTGGATGCGCTCAAAGCTTTCCGCCACGACCGCCCGGACGCCCAGCAATTTCGTGCCCTTGGCAGCCCAATCCCGCGACGAGCCGGTACCGTATTCCTTGCCCGCGAAAACAATGAGCTGCTTGCCTTCTTGCTGATAGCGCATGGCGGCATCGTAGATCGCCAGCCGCTCGCCAGAGGGTTGGTGGAGGGTGAAGCCGCCCTCGACTACGTTGCCGCTTTCATCCTTCACCATCGCGTTTTTGATACGGATGTTGGCGAACGTGCCGCGCATCATCACTTCGTGATTGCCGCGCCGCGCGCCGTAGGAATTGAAATCGCCTTGGGCGATTCCGTGATCGGTCAAATAATGGCCCGCTGGCGACGCTTTCTTGATCGCGCCGGCGGGGCTGATGTGATCGGTGGTGATGCTGTCGCCGAACAACGCCAGAATGCGCGCGTCGGTCACGTCGGTGACCACTTCGGGGGTCATCGACATGCCCTCGAAATAGGGCGGGTCGAGCACGTAGGTGGAGTTTTTGTCCCAATTGTAAGTGCGCCCGCCCGACACCTTGATCGCGCGCCAGTGCACATCGCCGTTGAACACGTCGCCGTAGCGCTCCGCGAACATTGATGGCGTCACGCAGGCGCGCACGGTGCGGTCGATCTCTTCGTTCGACGGCCAGATATCGCGAAGGAAGACGGATTTGCCGTCGGGATCAGTTCCGAGCGGATCGGTTTCGAGATTGGCGTAGACGCTGCCCGCGAGCGCGTAGGCGACCACCAGCGGCGGCGAAGCGAGATAGTTCGCGCGCACGTCTTGATTGACGCGGCCCTCGAAATTGCGGTTGCCCGATAACACCGAGGCGACGACGAGATCGGCATCGGCGACGGCTTTGCCGATCGCCGGCGGCAGCGGTCCGGAATTGCCGATGCAGGTGGTGCAGCCATAACCGACCAGGTTGAAGCCAAGCGCGTTGAGATCGTCGTCAAGCTCGGCTTTGGCGAGATAATCGGTGACCACTTGGCTGCCGGGCGCGAGCGAGGTTTTTACCCACGGTTTGACGCCGATGCCCTTGGCGCGGGCGTTGCGGGCGAGCAGGCCGGCTGCGACCATCACCGAGGGATTTGACGTGTTTGTGCACGAGGTGATCGCGGCGATGACGACATCGCCATGGCCGACGTCGCCGCCGGCGCCATCGACCAAGGCGCGGCGCCTCAGCTCCGCGCCCTTGCGAAATTCGCCGTTCATCGCGGCGGTGAAGCCAGCCCCAACATCGCCGAGCAGCACGCGGTCTTGTGGGCGCTTTGGGCCCGCGAGCGAGGGACGCACTTCAGCGAGATCGAGCCCCAACGTGTCGGTGAAGTGCGGCTCAATGTCGGTGCGCCACAGGCCTTGCGCCTTGCAATAGGCTTCCACCAGCGCGACCCGGTCGGGCGCGCGGCCGGTGGCGGCAAGATAATCGATGGTTTTTTGATCGACCGGAAAGAAGCCGCAGGTGGCGCCATATTCCGGCGCCATGTTGGCGATGGTGGCGCGATCGGCCACCGAGAGCATTTCCAGGCCAGGGCCGTAGAATTCCACAAATTTGCCGACCACCCCCTTCTTGCGCAGCATTTGCGTGACGGTGAGCACCAAATCGGTTGCGGTCGAGCCCTCGGGCAAGGCGCCAGTAAAGCGAAAGCCGATCACTTGGGGAATCAGCATCGAGATCGGCTGACCCAGCATCGCCGCTTCCGCTTCGATGCCGCCGACGCCCCACCCGAGTACGCCGATGCCGTTGATCATGGTGGTGTGGCTGTCGGTGCCGACCACGGTGTCGGGATAGGCGAAGGTCTCGCCGTCCTCTTCCTTGGTCCACACCGATTGTCCGAGATATTCGAGGTTCACTTGGTGGCAGATGCCGGTGCCTGGTGGCACGACGCGGAAATTACGGAATGCGCCCTGGCCCCAGCGCAGGAAGGTGTAGCGCTCGCTGTTGCGCTCGTATTCGAGATCGACGTTCTGCTTGAACGCGCCAGGTCCGCCGAAATGATCGACCATCACCGAATGGTCGATGACGAGATCGACCGGCACCAGCGGGTTGATGCGCTCTGGATCGGCGCCGAGTTTGACCGCGGCGTCGCGCATGGCGGCGAGATCGACCACCGCCGGGACGCCGGTGAAATCCTGCATCAGCACCCGCGCCGGCGAGAACGCGATTTCAGTTTCGGCCTGGCCGCGGGTTGCCAGCCAATCCGCCATTGCGCTCACATGCGCTTTGCTAACGCCGATTCCATCTTCGGTGCGCAGCAGGTTTTCCAGCAGCACTTTGAGCGACAGCGGCAATTTGGAAATGTCGCCGAGGCCGGTGCGGGCGGCCTCGCCCAAATCGAAATAGGTGTAGTTTTTACCGGCGACAGTGAGAGTCTTGCGGGAATTGAATGAGTTCAAAGAAGACATGATCGAGCATCCTGGAAATCTGGCTACAGAAATCGCAGGCGCGTCGGGGTGCGCCCCATCCGGAATCATTCCGGCGCGCGGCAAGCTTTATGTAGCGCTGTTCGGCGCTGGTGCAAAACCCGGTTTCCGAGCGCGCGCCGCACCCCCTCCCCTTGCGGGGAGGGGGTGGGTTTTAGGCGCCGTTCTCGGGCTTCGCCGCTTCGGTTCTACGCCCAAAAAACCGCCCACCACGGGCGCGCCGCCAGCGCAGCAAGCCCCAGATCACGGGGACGAGGACGATGGCGAAGGGGATCAGGCCCGCGACGATGGTGATAATGGCGGCAAAGCCGACCACAACAATGCGCAGGAAATTGGCGAATGCCTGCCGCAACGGCTCGAAGGTATCGCTGCCGACCGGTTGGGGGCCGGATTCGTAGCTCAACGTCAGTTCTGACATCGCCACGCGGGTGCGCATGACCGCTAAATTGGATTGAACGGAATCGATTTCGGATTGCACTCGCGCCAGTTCGCGCTCGACCTCCAGGAGGTCGGCGAGCCGCCCTGGGCGGCTGCGCAGTAATTCTTGCAACCGGTCACGCAGCGCCGTTTGGGCGCGCAGCCGCGCTTCGGTATCGACGATGGCGCGGGTTAAATCCTCGCTCTGGGTGGTTTGGGTCTTGAGCCGCCCGCCGGCGGCGTCGGCTTCCGCGTTGAGGCCGCGCATGAAAGCGCGCAGCCATGCCGGCTCGCCGCGGAACGAGACATAGCCGCTCATGTAGCTTTCTGGGTCGCCGCTGACATTGGAGCCC
This sequence comes from Alphaproteobacteria bacterium, assembly GCA_031379565.1. Classification (GTDB taxonomy): domain Bacteria; phylum Pseudomonadota; class Alphaproteobacteria; order Caulobacterales; family Aquidulcibacteraceae; genus Vitreimonas. The sequence continues at coordinate 1,424 of JANNFH010000425.1, read as the reverse complement.
ATTAGCTGGCAGAGCCGGGGGCCCGCCGCCTGGCAGGCCAGGACATGGCGATCCATCACGCCGGTGAGGCGCGAGGCCGGCAGTTCGAGCCCAACTTGGTAGGAATAAGCCAGAAACAGCGTGGGCGTTGGCCCAGCCGGCAGGCTGGGGGGCGAATTTTGTTGCTCCGCGGCGACGGCCTCCGGGGCCGCGGCGATTGCGTCGTCCATCGGTGCGCCAGGCGCTCGGCTGTTTTGGGCCGCTTCCTCGCTGCCGCGTGAGACCGCGCCGCCCATCGCGTAGCCATCGCTCGTGCTTGTAGGCGCCGATTCCGTTTGCGCAACGTTCGCCTGACCGCAGCCGAGCAAGAGGCCAGCCAACACCAGTCCCGCCAGATATTTACGCATTCGCCGCATCTCCCTCGCCATAGGTCGCGATAGCCGCACTCAAGGCCCGCCTTGGCGGATGGCGCAAGCCTTCTTACAACAACGGCGGATTATGGGCGCTGACAGAGCTTTCCAACGGCAACCTGCTTTGCGGGTCGAAGCGCTTACGGTCAGCCGCGGCGGGCGCGTGCTCATCGAGGCCATGAGCTTCGCGGCGCACGCTGGCGGCTACGTGGAGATCCGAGGGCCTAATGGCGCGGGCAAGACCAGCTTGCTGCGCGCAATCGCCGGCTTCCTGCGACCCAGCGCCGGGCGCGTGAGGTTTGAGCCCTGCGAGGAGCCGGAATTGGCCTTGCACTATCTCGGCCATCTTAACGGCCTGAAGCTCGCCGCCAGTGTTCGCGCGCACGCCCGTTTTTGGGCGGGCCTGCTTGGCGGTTCGGGCAACCCCAACGCGGCGATTGAAACGGTTGGACTTCAGCGCGCCATCGATGTGCCGGTGCGCGCCTTGAGCCAGGGGCAGCAGCGCCGCTTGGCGCTCTCGCGCTTGCTTGTGGCGCGTCGGCCGATCTGGTTGCTCGATGAACCTGCCGCGGCGCTCGACAACGCGGGACGGGAAATGCTGCTCGGCATGCTCGCGGAACATCGCGCCGCCGGCGGCTTGGCCCTAGCGGCGGTGCATGAGCCGCTGGGCGCCGCGCCTGACCTCAGTTTGACGCTCGGCGCATGAGCGCGCTGGGCGCTGTCTTTCGCCGCGATCTTGCACTGGCCTGGAGCGCCGGCGGCGGGGCCATCGCGCCGCTCGGGTTTTTTCTCGGCGCAACCGCTTTGGTCCCGCTGGCGATCGGGACCATCACCAGCGAAGCGGCGGACGCAGCGCGCCTGGCGCTTGGCCGCGCGCTGCTCGAAACGGTCGGCCCGCCATTCGTTTGGATCGCCGCGGCGCTGGCGGTGCTGCTGACGCTGGAGCGCTTGTTCCAAGCTGACCTTGAGGATGGCTTGCTCGATCAAATGCTGCTCTCGCCGGCGTCGCTGGAATTGATTGTGCTGACCAAGGGC
>JANNFH010000415.1:0-5227 GCA_031379565.1 Alphaproteobacteria bacterium | reverse complement strand
GCGTTTCCGGTCATTCCATGGGCGGTCATGGCGCGCTGACGTTGGCGATGAAGCATCCAGAATTGTTCCAAAGCGTCTCCGCCTTCGCGCCGATTTGTTCACCGACGCGGCGCCCATGGGGTGAGAAGGCGTTCGGCGCGTATCTCGGCCCCGAGCGCGAAGCGTGGCGCAGCCACGATGCGTCGCTGCTGATGGAAGCGGGAAAGGCCGAACCGTTTGACGATATTCTCGTCGATCAGGGAACGGGCGATCCATTTTTGGAAAGCCAGCTAGGGCCGGAGTTGCTGGAACTCGCGGCGCACAAGGCGGGGCAGAAACTCACGTTGCGGCGCCAGTCAGGCTACGACCATTCCTACTTCTTTATGGCCAGCTTCATCGCCGACCATGTAGTGTTTCATGCGGCGCGTTTGAAGCGCTAGCTCCATGGTTTAGTCGCGCGAGCCTTGCGCGCCGCCGAAGCGGCGTGCGGCGAGCGCGACCAGGATCAACACGACCGCCAGGCCGATCACCGACGCGGCGCGGATCACACCGCTCAGCGTGGCGGTGTCGAAGAGGATCACTTTCCCGGTCACAAACAGCAACAGACCGAGGCCGCTCCAGCGCAAATTGCCGTCATCCCGCCGCGCGCCGAGCGCCCAAACCCCGGCGCCAAAAATCGCCCACAACGCGGAATAGGACCAAGTCTCCAGGCTGGAGCCTTCGACCGAGGCGCGCATGTCGGCGCCGTGGAAGAGCCAGCGCACTGTCAGTAAAAGCGCGACGAAGAGATGGCCGACCCAGGCAATGGCGGCGACGCGCTCGAACATCGGTTTGAATCGCAGGTGCGGCACGCGCACCGCGATCGCGCTCATCCAGGCGGCGCTGAGAAGTGAGGCAAGACCGGTGAGCGCTGCGAGCGGGGTGTCGGCGAAGGCCGGCGCAAGGCCCCACCACAGATTGAACACCAGCCAAAGCCCGAGCGCAGCCCACACCAAGGCCGGCCACACCGCTGCCGGCCAAATCAACTGCAAGTCATACAGATAGGAACGTGCGGCGTCGCGTCCTGGCGCGCGCGCCGTGAGTTCGGCGCCCGCGAGCACCAGCGCCAGCGGCCAGAGCGCGTGCCCGAAGCCTTCGAGGCCGAGCATCAGGCTCGTGTTATCGTCCATGGCCCCGCGATGGTGCAGCCAGCGAAGGGCGTCATGTCCGAAGCTGAGTGCGAACAAGATCGCCGCCGCTGCCGCGGCAAAGCGGGCGGCGTCGATTGTTTTGCCGCGCGAAAGCGTACGGCTGAGGACCAGAGCAAGCCCCGCCGCGGCGCCCTGCGCCGCCACGGCGAAGGCTGTGGTGAGATCGCCGGAGAGCGCAGGATTGTGTCCGCCCCACCACGGGTTGCGCGTCACCAGAAGGATTAGAGCGGCAAGCCCAAGCCCGGCGAACGTGCAAGACCCGGTCAGGCGCTCCAGGTCTTGCGTAAACACGCCGCCGACGTGCTTCGCCGCGCGCAAACGCGCGAAGCCGGCCACACCAAGCGCGAAGCCGAGTGCGAGGAGGCCGTAACACCCGTCTTCTAGCAGGCCGATTTCCGCCGCCACCATGTCGCTGCCGTGGAAGCCGCGCCGGATTTCCAGGATGGCCCAAATGAGTGCGAACAAGGCGCCGGCAGCGCCATAGAAGCGCGCCGCGAACAGATTGCTGGCGTAAAGCCGCCGCGATGCGGCGATCGCCAGCGCGCTGGGCGCCGCGAACGCAAGCGCCTGCGCACTAAGCAGCGGCGCCCCTGTGATCAGCGCCGGCGCTTCACCCCACCAGGGATTGAACAGAAGCGCGCCGCTGAAGAGGGCGACGGCGAGGCCTGAAGCCAAAAATACGTGGCCGCGCACGCGCGCAATCTGGCCCCGATCGCCGCTGCGGGGCAGGGCGATGTAGCCGGCGCTCATTAGCATCAGGGCCCGCAGCGCGTTCTGGGTGAACGGATCGAGCGGCGCCGCGACGCCGCTGATGGCGATCCAACGCAGCGCCAGGAAGAGCGTGAGCAAGATTGCGAGGATGGCGGTGGAGCTCAAGGCTTCACCGATGGTGCGGGCGCCGGCGCGCCGCTGGGCCAAATCGCTGGCGGCGAACAAAAAGCCGGCGGCGGCAGAGAGAAGCAAGAGCGTGCGCCAAATTGGCAGGTCGCCGCTGATCGTCGCGCCGGCGAGGTCCGGTGCGGCGGCATGTGTCAGCGCCAGCGCGGCCGCCGCCAGCGCGGAATAGCTGGCGCCGCGCCAACCGCGCCAGGCCAGCAGCGCGGCAAAGCCGAGCGAAAGCGCCGCAAGCGCGGCGGGACGCGCAATGGTTGGCGCCAGCGATTCCACACCGGTGAGCGCCAGCAGCGCGCCAGCGCCGACCCAAAAATCCACGGGCCAGTTCGCGCGTGGCTCTCGCGCTTCGCGCGTCGCAATCTCGGCGGCGTACAACAGCAGCAGCGCGCCGATAAATAGCGGCGCCCACACGGCTGGTGCGGCCCACACCGGGCGTGAGAACGCGGCGAGCATGACCAGCAGCGCAGCGCCGAGCGCGCCCGCACCAGCGACAAGAGCACGCCCGCGGCGGTGTGGCCGTGCGCCAAGCGCCGACAGCGCCACGCTGCCCGCGGCAATCAACGGCCAGCGATAAAGCTCATCATCGCCGGGCGCGAAATAGACCCGCGCGCGCGAATAAAGCATGAGCCCGACGACCAATGCGCCGGTCGCGACCGCGAAGGTCGCTGGGTGCGCGGCGCGGCGGCGAAGTGCGAGCGCGGCGAGCATTGTGTGCAAGATCGCAACCAGCGCCGGTCCCAATGCGGAGGCGTTGGCGGCGGGAGCGGTCGAGAGCCATGTCCAAAGCACAAAAACGCTGGAGATGCAGATGGCGGCGGTGGGCGCCATGGCGTGCGCCTGGCGCCAGCTCAGCGTTTCGTCCGCTTCTTTGGGCGGGGGTTTACGCAGCGCGGCGGCAGCGCCGCCGAGGCTGGTGGCGGCGAGAATGGCCAATGCCCGCCCTATTTCATCCGCCGCAACGCACACCGCGAACCACACATAAAGCCCAAGCAGCGCCATCGCCGCCGCCCATGTCCAGCGACGCAACACGCCAAGCGCAAACCCACTGGCGCCTACGGCGCAGACGAACAGCGTGAGCGCGGCGGAAGGCCAGGCGTTCAAATCTGTAAGCGCGGGCGCGAGTAAGGCGGCGGCGATCGCCAGCACGCCCAGCGCCTGGCCTTGCAGGTTCGACAACGCGATCAGCAAGAGCGCGCATAGACCGAGCAATGCGGCGGCTGCGAAGGCATCGATATAATGATAGAGGCCAAAAGCGGCCCATGCCGCTACATACAAGGTTGCAGCGCCGGCACCCGCCAACAATGCGCCGACCAAGGGATGGCCGGCATCGCTGCGAAGCGACGTGCGGCGCACCCATTCCCCAGCGCCGATCAACCCAAAGCCAAGCACCATGGCCGCGATCAGCCGCATCGGCGGCGTGAACAAGCCGGCTTGAGCAGCGAAGGCGACCAGGAACGTCCCGCCCAGCGCCAGCGCGCCGCCGCCGATCCAGGCCAAGCCGTTTTCCGCGAGCCATTGTTCGAAGCCGCGTTTGCGTGGCGGCTTCGGCGATGGCGCGCCGCGGAACGGCGTTACCGTCGCGGCGGTCGATTGCGGCGGCGGCAGGCAGTCATCCGCATCGTTGCCGACATCAGGCAGCGGCGTATCGAGCAATAGCGGCTCTGGCTCGTCATTGGCGGGGGCTGGCGTTTCGAGCAACAATTCGGATAGCGGCTCGGGCGCGGTTGCCGGCGCCTCGCGCGCCGCGCCGATGCGTAATTCGAGTTCGCGTAACTGGCGCGCAAGGGAATCAATGCGGCGCGATTGTAGCCACACCCAAACCCCTAGGGCGAAGATCAACAACCATTCCATCGCCGGTCGAGCCTCAGCCAGAGAAGAAGGTTGCGCAAGACCTCGGCTGGCGGATTCGCCAATCAGGAGTTTACGCGCCCGCCCGGAGCGTGCTCAAAGCGGAATATGGATAATTATGTGATCGACCCCCCGCCGCGCACGGCCCTGGCTGTGGCCGGCGAGCGCGGCGTGTTCCCGATTCGGCGCATCTTCTGCGTCGGGCGCAACTACGCAGAGCACGTCCGCGAGATGGGCAATGATGCCAAGGGCGCGCCGATCTTCTTCTCGAAACCCGCCGACGCGCTCGTCGCGAACGGAGCGGCCATTCCCTACCCCTCGAACACCGCCAATCTGCATCACGAAATCGAACTGGTGCTTGCGATTGGCAAGGGCGGCGCCGATATCGCGAAAGGCAATGCTCTGAGCCATGTCTATGGCTATGCCGTCGGCTGCGATCTGACCCGCCGCGACCGCCAGGGCGAAGCGAAGAAAGCGGGCGCGCCATGGGATATCGCCAAGGGCTTTGATGGGTCCGCGCCGGTTGCGCCCCTAACGCCGGCAGCGTCGTGCGGACATTTGGCGAAGGGGCGCATTTGGCTCGCGGTGAATGGCGCGGTGCGCCAGGAATCCGACATTGCCGAGATGATCTGGGGCGTCCCTGAAATCATCGCGCATCTGTCGCGTTCGTTTGCGCTTGCGCCGGGCGATCTGATTTTTACCGGCACGCCATCGGGTGTGGGACCGCTGGTTGCGGGCGACACGGTCGTCGGCGGGATAGAGGGGCTGAGCGAACTCAGATTCACGATTGCGACGCGCTGACCAATGGGCTGTTCACGGCCCAACGCGGACGTTCGGTCGCCAGCGCTGTAGCCGACGCGGCAAGCGGTGCGGGGCGCTGTTGCTCAGCGTGACTAGTTTGGCCAAATGCATAACCGCGCCCTTGAAGGTGCCTCGGAGAGAACACTCAGATGAACATGCAAGCCGTCGCCTCAATTGCCGAGCTTATTAATGCGGTCGCGGTGACGCTCACGCTCATCGTGCTAATTGTCTCCATCCGCCAAAACACGCGGTCGCAAAGGATCGTCGCAGTCGAATCGCTCGCTGCGGCCGTTACGGCGATCAACCTACCCGGCATGGAGTCTCCAGCGCTCGGCGCAGCGGTCGCGAATGCGACGCGCGATTGGGATGCTGCCAGCCGCGACGAACGGATTCTCGCGCATTATTTCCTGTTCTGCTATTTCAAACTCGGCGAACAGGCTTGGTACCAGTACAAAGCAAAAGTGCTCGACGCCGGCCAGTGGTCAGGGTGGGAACGAAGCGTTCGCGTCTACTAT
>JANNFH010000394.1:0-3844 GCA_031379565.1 Alphaproteobacteria bacterium | reverse complement strand
ACGTCCACATCATCCCGCGCTATGAAGGCGTGAAGCTCGCCGGCCACGGCCATTCCAACCGCGCCGACATGGCCGAGCTTGCGGCGTTGGCGGATCTGATCAAAGCCGCCCTGTAGGCGGAAGTCCGGGGGGATTTGTGGTTTTTTCTTCGCCGACATTCTTGTTCGCGTTCATGCCGCTCGCACTCGCGATCTATTTCCTGTCCGGTCCGACCCGCTGGAAGAATTTCTCCCTTCTTTTGCTTTCGCTGCTCTTCTACGCCTGGGGCGAGCCTTGGTTCGTCCTGATTATGGTTGGCTCCGTCGCCCTTAATTTTTTCTCCGGACTGCTCATCGACGGCGCGAATGGCAAAGCGCGCGCAGCCGCGCTGGCCGCGGCGCTGACAGCTAATTTGGCGATCCTAGCAGTGTTCAAATACGCCGCTTTCGCCGTCGGCACGCTGAATACGGTCGCCGGCCTCCAGCTCGTCGTTCCGAGCATCGTGCTGCCGCTTGGCATTTCGTTCTTCACCTTTCATTGCATGTCCTATTTGATCGACGTCTATCGCGGCCAATTTCCCGCAAATCGACGCTTCACCGAAATGGCGCTTTACATAGCGCTGTTCCCGCAGCTGATCGCCGGACCGATCGTGCGCTACAAGACCATCGCGCGACGGCTTGCGATGAGGCGCCATACGCTAGGGCGCGCCTCGGCGGGCATGCGCATCTTCATCATTGGCCTGGCGCAAAAAGTGCTGCTCGCGGACGAGGCTGCGCGGCTCGCCAACATCGTGTTCGATGGGTCCGGCGCGCCAAGCTTCGCTGATTCCTGGATTTCCGTTTTCTCCTACACATTGCAAATCTACTTCGACTTCGCCGGCTATTCGAACATGGCCATCGGCCTGGGGCTAATCTTCGGCTTTTCGTTGCCGCGAAATTTCCGCCTGCCTTATACATCACAGTCGATCACCGAGTTCTGGCGCAGGTGGCACATCTCTTTGTCCACTTGGTTCCGCGACTATGTGTACATCCCGCTCGGCGGCAGCCGGCTTGGACCACTCAAGACCTACCGCAACCTTGTCATCGTTTTCGTGCTGTGCGGCCTGTGGCATGGCGCCAGTTGGACGTTCGTGCTGTGGGGCCTTTATCACGGCCTATTTCTCGTCCTCGAACGGCTCGGGCTTGGCGCGGCGCTGGCGCGCACGCCCCGGCTTATTGCGTCAGGATGGACCCTGCTCGTGGTGATGGTTGGCTGGGTGTTCTTCCGAGCGAACAGCTTGGAGGGCGCGATCGCCATTCTTGAGAGCATGGTGGGAATGCACGGGTGGGCCGGGCTGGGCGATCAGATGAAGGAATCTTTCCACTCGCTCCAGCACACCGTTCTCATCATTGGCGCCGCGCTCGCCTTAATCCCCAAACGGCAGCCTTCGCCGAAGCCCAGAGACGGGATCCTGCGAGCACTGACGCGCCAATCGGCGGGTGCGCTGCAAGCGGTGGCCGTGACGGCGCTGCTCCTTCTTTCCCTGCTCTCGATCAGCGGCGGCACTTACAGCCCGTTCCTCTATTTCCGGTTTTGAGCATTATGCGCCGTTGGCTTTTTCTTCTTTGGTTGGGCTTGCTCCTCGTCCCTGCTGCCGGCCTGCTCGGTCCGCCAGAACGAAGCTCCTCGCGTGAGGGCCGCGCATTGGCGCAGCACCCCCTTCTGCCTAGCTCAACCGAAGCCTGGCTCGCTCTTCCAAAACAAACGGATGACTTCGTGCGCGACCAATTCGGCTACCGCGATGCGATGATGCGCGCCAATGCAACAATCAGAGAAAGCCTCAACGACGAAGCTGGACCTGATTCGCTGGTCGTCACGGGGCGCGATGGTTTTCTGCTTCTGCGCCAAGGCCTAACCCAATCCATGGGCATTGACGTCTCCCCCGAGCGAGCGCGGCGCGACGGCTCGCTGATCTGCGAAATGCACCGCCGTCTGGAGCGCGAACACATTCGATTCCTCTACACGATCGCGCCCTCACCGACGACGATTTATCCCGAAGCCGCGCCTGAAACGATGGGTACGCCAGCCTCCCCCACCAATTACGACCTGCTCATGGCGGCGGCGCGCGCTTGCGGCGCAGACGCCTTTGATTTGCGCCCGGTGCTGCGTGCGCGGCGCAACGTCGGCCTTCTCTATCACCGCACCGATACGCATTGGACCGCCCGCGGCGCGCTGATTGCCTTCAACGCCGTCGCTGCACATCTTCAGCATCCGGAATTCCAAATCGACGGCAACCGGAGAGCTTGGCGCGAGGGACGACATTTGGGCGATCTCACGCGCCTAATGGGGGCCGCAGATGGGCAACGCGAGCGGGTCGAGTCGCCAGACCTGCGTTCGCTGGACACAGCCGCGTCAGCTGAAACGACGCTTCCCACGCCTGCCAACCTTGCCAACATGAGCACCATCATTCGCGACTATCCGCGTGAGGGGCTGAGCGTGCTGGTAATTGGCGACTCGTTCGCCCATCGCTACTTTCCAAAATACTTGGCGCCGGTTGCGCGAAGAGTGACCTTCATGCACCACCAGGCTTGCGGATTTGATTGGCGAAATGTGCAGCAGGCCGCGCCCGACATCGTCATCTTCATACCAACAGAGCGATATGCGCTTTGCAGCGGGGGAAGCCGCCCAGCAAACTTTGACTCAGAATAGCACCGCCCGTTCATGTGCGGGCGCGGCATCATTTTCCCTGCCGTTCATCGGCGCCGGGCCGGACGCTGGCTATGCCGTCCGCCAAAACGGGCGCCACTCCGCCTGTTGGCTTGGACGAGCAAAAAAGTACACGCGGTCGGAGCTCAGTTCGTCGGCCTGTGCATCGGTGTGATGCGTCAACGCCGCGTCGAGCGCGCCATCGCGACCGCCGCGCCAATCAGCGAACAAGCTGGGGACCGCAATGTCGGGCAATATCCAGGGTCGATGGTCCTGCGGATAAGAATCAAACCACGGCAAAACAGATACGATTGAGGTGAGGCCCGTGGTCTCACCGGTGAAGACGCTGGCATCCCCGTACTGATTGGGCGAACCGCCTGTGGGCTCGCCGACAAAGATCGCAAAAGTTTCGCGCTCAAGCCTGGCGCTGAGGTTCACCGCCGCGGAGAACGTGGCGGGCGAGGTCAGCACGTAAAGCCCGCCAGGCCGGTTAAAGCGCGAACGCGCGATCTGGCGGCGCAACGCCTCACCCAGGAAATTGTCGCCGCCGCCATTGCGGCGAAGGTCGAGAACCAAGCGTTCGGCACTTGCGCCTTCCATCGCAGCGAAGCACTCACGCGTGAACACTTCAAAGCTCTTGCCCTCAAGATCGGCCATCTCATCGAGGCTGATGTAGAGGGCGCGCCGATCACCAAGCAGGCGCGCGAAATTGCCGAACCGGGCCTCTTCGGCCCAGATTTCCGGCGCCGTGAGCGTGCGCGCCAACGTGCGACGATTGGCTGCTCCGTCGGCGCGCGGCGTAAGCGATGCCCGCACGCGTTGGCGCCCCAACATGCTCCGCACCGAGACCGCCATCGCCGGATCGGCGACAGCGCCCAACGCCTGCAGAAATGCCGGCGCATCGAACAGGCGCCCCGACCAGCGGTGCGCCCACGCGTCGTTACCAGGCCAATCGGCAGCCCAGGCGCGGATCAGCGCGCCGGGGTCTAAATCGCCAACCATACTGAGCTGAGCGCCAAGCAGCGGCGCGGCTTCGTCCTTCGCTTCGACGACATAGGCGCCGTCGTGAAACACGCGCACCCGCATCGGCAAAGTACGCCCGAACGGCCCGGCCGCCATTGGCGCGGGAACGCCGCCGACAAACTCGAACGGCAACACGGTCGTGTGTCCGTCCTTGAAC
>JANNFH010000381.1:0-4124 GCA_031379565.1 Alphaproteobacteria bacterium | reverse complement strand
GAGGTGTGGACGGAAATCGAGATTTCACCTCGGGCCGATGCGGCGGCGCAAGCCCTGGCCCAAAGGCTTGGCGCTGCACCGACGGGGCGCCCGCTCTCAAGCTGGCTCGACGCACGAGAGAACGCGCGCCTCGCGGCGCTTACCCAGCGCTTGGGCATTCCGGCGGGCGCGCTCGAATCGATGCAGCCGTGGGCTGCGGCGCTGACGCTCACCTTGATTCCGATCCAGCGGGCTGGCTTCGACCCGCAATCGGGCGTCGATCGCTCAATCGATGCGTACGGCGACGCCAATTCGAAGCGCATGCGCGCGTTTGAAACCGCGGCGGCGCAAATCGGCTTTCTCGCCGGCCTCAGCCCGCAATTGCAGCGACAAATGCTGCGCGAAGCGATCGATGAAACCGAGATGGGGCCGGCATTGTTGGCGCAGCTCAGCGCAGCTTGGGAGAGCGGTGATATCGAGACGCTGGATCGTCTTATCGTGGCGGATACGCGCACCGATTACCCGGAGCTCTACGAAGTTCTGTTCCGTCGCCGCAACGCGGCGTGGATGGAAACACTGATCCATGAGCTTGACGGGGCCGGCGTGGATTTTGTCGCCGTGGGCGCGGGGCATTTGCTCGGCGAAGATGGCCTTGTGGCGCAATTGCGCGCGCGTGGCGTGCATGTGGAGCGGGTTGGGGCGGACGACCAGCCATAGTCTTGCCCCGGGGCGAAAATCAAACCGGAAAAATCAGCGCCGCGCTGAAGCCGCGCGGCGTGCGGTTTTCGAGCACAAGGCGCCCGCCATGGCCGTCGGCGATGGCTGACTGAGCCAGCAATTCGCGGATTTTAAGATGATCATCGAGGACCAGCATCGGGGCCTCTTCTAGCCTCATTGGCTTGATTTGCGGTCTCGATTGCGAAAAATCGACAGAGCGAAGGCCGATCTTTTGTGCCAAATCGTGGCAAAGCGTCGCTGGGCACACATTTCGGCAAGCACCGGTGCGTCGGCGGCGCTGACGGGACATAGAGATGCCCAGGTTGGGCGGCTCAATTGGGGCGGTAGCCCGGGGCGAATTGAAGGGGAAAAACGATGACGCAATGGAAGATAGTGTTGCTGGCTTGCGTAGCGGCTGGTGCGGCGGGATGCGCCGGCAGCGGCTCACGCAATGGAGACCGCCAGGACCCAACTCGCGCGCTGTTATCGACTGACGCGATCATGTTTTCCGACTTCGACGCGGATGGCGATTTCAGCGTCACCATGGCCGAAGCCGATGCGGGCATTGCCCGTGAATTGGCGCGCGCCGACGCCAATAGCGATGGCTCAATCGGGCCTATCGAGTATCAGAATTGGGCGAACCTGGTGCTGGGCGGCTCCATGACGCCGCCGTACCGGCTAGATTTCGATCGCAACGTCGATAACGTCATCTCCGCCGAGGAATTCCGTAACGAACTCGTCGCCCGCGCTCGTGGCTACGATACCGACGAGAATGGCTCGATTGTGCGCAGCGAATTCGTGCGCCAAGTCAATCAAGCGCGAACCGTGCGGCGCGCCCCGGCCTTGGCCAACCCACAAAACTGACGTGCTTGGGATTGGGGCGCAGGGCACGCGAGGAATTTTCCGCCGCCGCCGGCAGATGGTTCCAACGCCCCAGCGCTAATGGCCAAGTCACGCGCAAAGAGGCCGAAGCCGCCCATCTGCACGGAGCTCAACGCAATTGAGCAACCCGACAAAGCGCTCAAATTTCTGGAGCGGGCGGGGGGAATCGAACCCCCGACATTCAGCTTGGGAAGCTGACGTTCTACCTCTGAACTACGCCCGCAATGGCGCGACTTGTAGCCGATTTCCAGGTTTTGGATAGACTACGTTGACCCGCAAAAGACGTGCGCGCGGGTTCGATCGGGTCTAGTGTCGCCGGAACTGTTCGAGGAGCTACAGCTGACCATTCCAGAGTCCGAGCGGCTGAGCGCCTTCATCGATCAAATGTGGGACCAAGAGATTGTTCCAAAGCTGATCGAGTACATCCGTATTCCCAACAAGTCGCCAATGTTCGAGCCGCAATGGAAAGCGCTTGGGCACATGGACAAGGCCGCCGCGTTGCTGGCCGATTGGGCGCGCGGCAAATTGCCGGCGCTGCCAGGCGCCGCGCTTGAAATTGTGCAGATCGAAGGACGCACGCCGCTCATCTTGATCGAGATTCCAGGGGCGATCGGTGAAACGGTTTTGCTCTATGGCCATCTCGACAAGCAGCCGGAGATGACTGGGTGGGCGCAAGGGAAGGGCCCGTGGATACCGGTTCTCGAAGGCGATAGGCTCTATGGCCGCGGCGGCGCCGATGATGGCTACGCCATCTTCGGAGCGATGGCGGCGTTGTTGGCGCTCACGCAGCAAGGCGTGCCGCATGCGCGCTGCGTGATTGCAATCGAGGCTTCCGAAGAGAGCGGCTCGCCAGACCTGCCGTTCTACATGGAGGCGTTGGCCGAACGAATTGGCAAGCCCTCCTTGGTCGTGTGCCTCGATTCCGGGTGCGGCGATTATGAACGCCTGTGGTTGACAACCTCGTTGCGCGGCTTGGTGGGCGGTGCTCTGCGCGTTGATATCCTCAGGGAGGGTGTGCATTCGGGAGATGCTTCCGGCATTGTCGCTTCAAGCTTTAGGGTGCTGCGGCAAGTGTTGGGGCGGCTGGAAGACGCCAGCATTGGAAATATCCTGCCTAAGGAATTCTCCGCGCCGATCCCCGCTGATCGCGTCGCCCAGGCGCGCATCGCCTCGGAGGCGTTGGGCGCACAGGTGTTCGCGAAATTTCCGTTCGTGGATGGCGCGCTCCCGATGACGAACGATTTGGTCGAACTGGTTTTGAACCGAACTTGGCGCGCCGCGTTGTCTGTCACGGGCCTTGAAGGCGCGCCGCCACCGTCGGGCGCGGGAAATGTGCTGCGTCCTTCGACAACGGCGCAGCTCAGTTTACGTCTCCCGCCTACCGTTTGCGCCGATGACGCAGCAGTGCAGCTCAAGCGAATTCTGGAAGCGGAGCCGCCGTACGGCGCGCACGTGAGGTTCAAGTTTGACGCGCCCGGCACCGGTTGGAACGCCCCGGAGACAAGCGCGTGGCTCGCGGCCGCGTTGGAGGAAGCGTCCGAAACCGCGTTCAAGCGGAAGATGGCGATGATGGGCGAGGGCGGCTCCATCCCGTTCATGGCCATGCTCGGACGAAAGTTTCCCAACGCACAATTCGTGGTCACCGGCGTGCTGGGGCCAAATTCCAACGCCCATGGCCCAAACGAGTTCCTGCACATCCCGACCGGAAAGCGCGTCACCGAGGTCGTGGCGCGCGTGCTCGCCGCACATGCGAAGCAGTTTGGTGATTAGCCGGCTTGCTGGTGCGTTAAGGCCATGGCGCTGGACGCAGGCGTCTCCGTCGGCCGCTTGCGCGCGTAGCGCATCACCATGGCGGCGAGCATATCGCGCTCAACTGGTTTGACGATGTGTTCGGCGGCGCCAAGTGAAAGCGCGTGCGCGCGGTCTTCGTTAACTGACAGCACGATCACGGGGATGTCTTGGGTTTTTGGGTCGTGCTTTAGCGCTTGCAGCACGCGCCAGCCGGAGCGGTCGGGCAAGTAAATGTCGAGCAGCACGAGCGCCGGCGCTTTCGCGCGCGCGAGCGCCAAGCCGGCCTCACCGCCGCCGACGCCCTGCACCGCAAAACCCGCGCGGGTCAAAGCACGCGCGGCAAGGTCGCGGGCGTCTGGTTCGTCTTCGATCACCAGCACAAGCGGGGCGCCCTCCGGCCCCCGAACGATATCCACTTGCGCCGCCGCGCCCAGAGCGGTCGCCGCGTCGGCGAAGTTCCGTGGAATATGCAAGGTGAACGTCGCGCCTTCACCGAGCGTGCTGACGACGCTAACATCGCCGCCTAACAATTGCGCCAGCCGACGCGTGATGGTGAGGCCAAGGCCAGTGCCGCCATATTGCTGGGTAATGGAAGGGTCAGCCTGCACGAACGGTTGGAACAACCGCGCCAGGTGTTCCGGCGATATGCCAATTCCCGTATCGCGTACGATAATGAACATTTGGTCGACGCCATTGTGGCGCCGCCGCTCACAGGCAATTTCGATGCTGCCATCGCGCGTGAATTTGCAGGCGTT
>JANNFH010000380.1:0-13247 GCA_031379565.1 Alphaproteobacteria bacterium | reverse complement strand
GGTGACGCGGTGTTTGGCGCGCGTGTCGTTGAAGTCGCGAGAGCAGCTTTGGCCCGCCCGCGGGATCGGGCAAAGGCGCTGGCGGAGGTGGCCGACATGCGGGCCAAGATGGAGCGTGAGCGCGGGGCAAAATCAATTTGGGATTTGAAGCTGGCGCCTGGGGGCTTCGTCGACATTGAATTTACAGTGCAGGCGCTGCAATTGCTCAATTCGGCGGCGCACCCGGGCGTGCTGACAGCGAACACCGGAGGCGGGCTGGCTCGGCTTGCTCTGGCGGGCGTGTTGCCGGCTGAAACGGCATCGCTGCTTGGCGGCGCCTGGCGGCTGTGGAGTGATTTGCAACAAATGCTGCGCATCTGTGTTGAGGGTGAATTCGAGCCTAGGCTCGCTTCGCCGGCGTTGCAGGCGAGATTAGCCGCTTTAGATCGCGCGGAATCTTTCGTCGCGCTCGAAGGAGAAGTGCGGCGCTTGCAGGGCGAAGTGCGCGCCGCCTTCAAGCGGGTCATCGCCGCGCCGTCGGCGTGAGGCCCTAGGTGCTTTCGCGCCGTATTCGCGGAAGACCGGATTCCACTTTTCCGTACGGCGCTCTATTCGGCGGCGGTGGCGGCCGCTTCGGGTTGGCCGCCGAACATTCGCGGCAAGGTAATGGTGACGATCGTGCCGCGGCCGACTTCGCTTTGAATCGCGAGCTTTCCGCCATGCATTTCGGCCAGCGATTTGGTTAGCGCCAAGCCAAGGCCAGTGCCAGAATGGTTGCGCGCTAGCTCGGTTTCGACCTGCTGGAACGGCTGCGCCAGGCGCGGCAGGTGTTCCGGCGCGATGCCGCAGCCGGTATCGACCACGCGCAGCGTCAGGCCGCTGGCGGAAGCGCGCGCATGCACCATGATCGCGCCCGAGTCGGTGAATTTGACCGCGTTCGACAGCAGGTTGAGCAGCATTTGCTTGACGGCGCGGTGATCCGCCTCGATCTCGGGAAGGTCCTCCGCGTCCACCACGATGGACAAGCCCTTCTCTTCGGCGCGGCGCTTGGTCAGGCGCACGGCCTGTTCGATGGCAACCGAGGGGTCGAGCGGGCGCGGGGCCAGCGTCAGCTTTCCCGCTTCGATTTTGGCCATATCGAGGATGTCATTGATCAGGTCGAGCAGGTGGTTGCCGCTGTCGAAAATGTCATGCGCATATTGTTTGTATTGTTGGTTCGGGAGCGCGCCGAACAATTCCTTGGCCATGATCTCTGAAAAGCCGATGACGGCGTTGAGCGGCGTACGCAATTCATGGCTCATGTTGGCCAGGAACGCGCTCTTGGCGCGGCTTGCGTCTTCCGCTTTCAACCGCTCGTCATGGGCCTCGCGCGCTAGCGCCTTGATGCGGTATTCCTGAGATTCGGCGCGGCCGAGTGCGTCCTGTAGGCGCCGCTCGTTGCGGGCGAGTTCTTCCTCTTTGCGTTTGAGTGCAGTGATATCGACGCCCACCGTGATAACGCCGCCGTCGGCGGCGCGGCGTTCAACGATGTGAAACCATTCCCCCGTGGCCAGCTCGATCACACGCACGTCGGGCTCGGCCGGGTCGTTTTTTTCACGGCGAATACGCGCCGCGGACGCCGCGGCTATGGCTTCGTACGAGACCCGTTGCCGCAACAGGTCAGCGCCCAGGCCGAAAATGTCCGCAAAGCTCTGGTTCCACAACAACAGGCGCCGGCGGGAATCCCAAAGCGCGAAGGGACCGGTGAAGCCCTCGATCGCGACACGCAATTGCCGCTCCAAGCGCGATACTTGCGCCTCTGCCTCGTGGCGCTGGGTGACATCGACGACGGTGCCAAACAAGCGCGTATCACTGCGGTCGGCGGCGTTCTCGATCGCCGTTCCGCGGGCCTCGATCCATGCCACCGCGCCGCCGCGGGCGACACGGAAGCGCGCATCCAGCAATCCCGATTGTTGCGCGCGGCGGAATTCTTCACCGACCGCGAAGCGATCCTCCGGAATAATGAGATCGAACAATTCCCGCAACGAGGTCGTGTCTCGATCGGCGCCTAAGAGGCGCGAGGCTTGTTCCGAGAATTGCACTTGATCGATATTGGCGCGCCATTCGAAAACGCCCGCACGGGCGCCGTCAGCGGCAAGGCGGAAGTGGGTTTCCGCGCGGACAGCGTCTTCCTCCGCGAGGCGCGCGCGTTGCGCGTTTTGCCGCAACAACAGATAAAGCACGCCAATCGCCGCTAAAGGCGCAGCCGCCAGCACCGAAAAACGTGCAAACGCCTCAAGCCAGAGCATCGATTCAGACGGCGCCGGGGCCGCGGTGAGAATACGAAACCCCCCGAGCGGCGACGCCGCCTCAGCCGCGGCCCAGTTCGAGCCGGCGCTGTCATGCAGAAAAGCGCCATCCGTGCTGCGCCGAGTGATGGCCAGCACCTGCTGCTGCGCGCGCAAGCCAGCGCGTTGCAACGCCGGCGAGGCGTAAAGCACTGATCCCTCCGCCGATGCGATCAGCACGCGCGCGTCCGGATTGAGTGGAGGCAGGAGCGCCGCGGGGTCGAGCAATGTAACCACCACTTGGTCGCCGATGTGGCGCACAATCGCGGGCGCGGTGGCGAGCGCGCCCATTTCGGGCGCGCCGGTCCAGACTGCCGCGCCGCGCGAGGCGGCGAGGGCGGCGCGGGCGAAATCGGTTTGAGCGGTGTCGGTAATCGCCAGGATTTCGCCGCCGTTCCCGAAGAGAGCGGCTGCGCGCGCTGGGGCTGCGTGGGCCGCCGCGTTGGCGATGTGGAGCGGGTCGATGGGCGCGTTGCCGCGGGCGCGCGCCAGTTCGGCGGCGCTGGATGCCGCCCCCAGGGCGAGCGCGAGATTAGCGTTGACGCGCTCGGCAATGAGCGCGGCCTGCGCGTGTTGCGAGGCGAAAATCGCTCGCGCAGCGTCGTCCCTGCGCGCCTTGATTTGCAGGGCGGTGGCGATGGCGAACGCAATCAAGAACAAAACAATCAGGACAAAGATCGAGCGTTGCCCACCACCCTGTTCGGGCGCGGCGCTTGGCGCGGCGTCGTAGATGGCGGTGTCGGACAAAAGCGTTCCCCGGCTGCCCCGAATCGCCGTTGGAAATCCTCAAGCGCCCTAATGGTAACGATGGTCTAAACGCTCTGTCGAGTTGCCGCCAGCGCGTGCCCACAGCTTCGCCCATGTCTTAACTTTTGCCCTAGGCGAGCGTCCGCTCCAGCATTTCGCGAGCGTTTTTCGAGAGCTGTGTCGTCGCGGCCAACCTCTCAAGCTCCGCGCGGGCGTGGGCTAGCCGTTGTGCGTCGAATCGTCGCCACGATTCAAACGGTGTCAAGAGCCGTGCGGCGAGTGCGGGGTTCAACTTATCGGCCTCAGCGGCGAGTTCGGCGATGAAGCGATAGCCGCCGCCATCAGCGGCGTGAAAGGCGCGCGGATTTCGCATTGCGAACGAAGCCGCCAGTGACCGGACCCGGTTTGGATTGCGCAATTCGAAATCGGGATGGCGCCGCAAGCGTTCAACGTGCTGGAGCGCATCGTCGCGGGGGGTCGCCGCCTGTACCGCGAACCATTTGTCGATCACCAGCGGATTGGCGCGCCAGTGGCCATAGAATTGATCGAGCGCCGCCTGAAAGCTGGGCGCAGCGGACGCGCCTAGCGCTTCCAGCGCGGCGACGCTGTCGGTCATGTTGCCGGCTGTTTCGTAAGCGCGCCAAATGACATCATGTGCTTCCACGCCGAGGCTTGCGAGAAGGTCAAGCGCGGCGCTCTTGAGCGCGCGGCGCCCGGCGGCATCGGCGCCAGGGGAGAACGTCGTTTCGCCGCGCGCTTGGGCAAGTAGGATCAGCCGGGGCTTTAGGGCGTTCGCAATCGTGCGGCGCAAATCCTCGCGGGCGGTGAACAAACGGTCAGGATCGGGCGAGGGGGAGGCGAGAATCAACTCGCTCAGCTCAGGCAGGCGTAGCGCCAGAGCGGTAAACGCCGCATCCTCCTGGGCGCGGTCGAGCTCGCGGCCAAGTGCGCCCGCGAACGCCGTGGCGGTTTCCTGGCCGGCCTCGCCGAGCATCACTGCACGCGCCGTGGCTTGGCCAGCCTCCCATCGCGTGAAAGGGTCAGGATCGTGCGCCATCTGCGCCAGGCGTTCTTCGCCGGACAAATCGTCGTCCAGCGTCACCGGCGCGCTGAAGCCGCGCAAGATCGCCGGGATCGGGCGCTCAGCAAATCCAGTAAACCGGAAAGTGGCGCCGCTGCCGCCAAGTTCGAGTGCGTGGTCCCAGTTGGCTTGGGTCTCGCCTTCCAGCTTCGGGGCGATCGGCGCGCCGTCGGAGGCGATGAAACCGATCTGGAGCGGAATCGGCAGCGCCTTCTTTTCGTTCTGACCCGGGGTGGGCGCGGTTCGCTGCGCAACAATTAGGTCAAAGGTGCGCGCGGCGCCGTCGTAAACGCCACGCACCGTGAGCGACGGTGTGCCCGCTTGATCGTACCAGCCCATGAACGCGCCGAGGTCGCGGCCCGACGCTTCCGCGAAGCAGGCGATGAAATCTTCGACCGTGGAGGCGCTGCCATCGCGGCGTTCAAAATACATTTGCATGCCACGAGTGAAGGCGTCCTCGCCAACGAGCCGCTTGAGCATGCGGATCACCTCGCCGCCCTTTTCGTAGATGGTGGCGGTGTAGAAATTGTCGATCTTCTGATAGCTCGATGGCCGCACCGGATGGGCGAGGGGGCCGGCATCTTCGCCGAATTGCCGCGCGCGCAGACGCTTTACGTCCTTGATCCTTTGCACGGCGCGCGAGCGCTGATCGGCGCAAAATTCCTGTTCGCGGTAAACTGTCAGCCCTTCCTTGAGGCAGAGTTGAAACCAATCGCGGCAGGTGATGCGATTGCCGGTCCAATTGTGGAAATATTCGTGCCCGACCACGGCTTCAATGGCCTCGAAATCGGCGTCGGTAGCGGTGTCAGCATCGGCCAGGATCAGCGCCGAGTTGAAAATGTTGAGGCCCTTGTTCTCCATGGCGCCGAAATTGAAATCGCGCACCGCGACGATGTTGAACACGTCGAGGTCGTATTCGCGCTGGAAGGCCTGTTCGTCCCATTGCATCGCCCGCTTGAGCGCATCCATGGCGTAGCGCGCTCGCTCCCGGTCGCCTGGATCGACGTGGATGGCGAGGGCGACTTCGCGTCCAGACATCGTGACGAACCTGTCATCGATCGCATCAAAGCGGCCGGCAACCAGCGCGAAAAGGTAAGACGGTTTGGGAAATGGATCGACCCAGACGGCGTAGTGGCGGCCATTTTCCATCTCGCCGCTTTCGGTCAAATTGCCGTTGGAAAGCAGTGTTGGGTAGCTCTTGTCTGCCTCGATCCGCACTGCGTAGCGCGCCAGCACGTCGGGCCGGTCAAGCGCGAAGGTGATGGCTCGAAAACCTTCCGCTTCGCACTGGGTGCAGAAGCGCCCGGCCGACATGTAGAGCCCTTCGAGCGAGGTGTTCGCGCCGGGATTTATCCGGGTCACGATGTCGAGCCGAAAATCCCCCGGCGGCGAATTGATGACAAGTTTGCCCGGTTCGATGCGGTATTGGCTGGGGTCCAGCGGCTGGCCGTCGATGGCGATGCTCTGAAGATCAAGCTGCTCGCCATCCAGCACCAGTGGCGCGGGGGCAACCCCGGTGCGCCGTACGTGGCTTTCCGCGGCCACCAGGGTTGCATTTGGATCAAGCGAGAACACCAGCGCGATCTCATCGATCGCATAAGCGGGCGGCTCATAATCGGCGAGGCGGATAGTGGCTTCGGCGTCGCGCATCGAGGGGCCCCCTGGGGAGCCCCCGGCATGAGCCGGCAGCGGCGCGAAATCAATGCGCGTTATTCGGCGGCGACGGAGGTTTCGCAGCCCTTTGGCGTCGGGTCGTGATAAATCGCCGCCAGCACCATTTCTGATTGCCGCGCAAGGTCCTGCAGGGCGCCTGGGGTCTCGTGGGGATGGTCGGTCGCAAATTCTATCAGATCGCGCGCCACCCGCATCAATCGGAGGGCATTGGCGATGACCCGCGATTGCTGTTCGATCCGCAAGGGGTCGCGATCGTATTCCGACATCGGCACGCGCCAACCGCCCCAGTCTTTTTCGTCGGTGACGACGATCGGAAAGGTGCCGGGGAAGGGGTGGCGTGGATCGCGGCCATCGGCGCTGAGCCGGTTGACCGAGCGAATGACGCGCCAGCTTTCGATCTCCAGCAGATCGGGCCTGGTCGGTTCCTTGTCTTCGGCGGCCAGCTCGTGGGCTTGAAAATCACGGCCTAAGCCGATCTCATAGGTGACGCGCAGAGGTTCCTCGACACCCCGCACCCATTGCGGCTTGACTTGCTCGACCGTGGCCCACGTGGCCACGGGCTTCACATAAACACGCTGGCCCTTGTGGAAGACCGCCTTCATCTCTTTAGCTCCGCCCAATCGACCCAAAACCTACACTAGGCTCCATTGAGCCTTCATGAACGGACGTTGACGCCAAGGCACTCTTTCGGGCCGAACCGTGATGGCGTTAAGATCAGCGCAACCATAAATGCCGGAGGCGGGCTTTGAATTTCGATTTTTCCGACGACCAGAAGAGCCTCAAGGACCAGGCGCGCAAATTTTTGTCGGAAAAGGCGGGGAGCAAGGTCGCGCGCGGCGTGCTCGACGATGCGGGCGTGTCCTATGACGATCGCCTGTGGCGCGCGGTGGCCGAACTGGGATGGCTGGGCGCAGCCATCCCCGAGGAGCACGGCGGCTTGGGGCTGGGACGGCTTGAGCTCTGCGTGCTGGCGGAGGAACTGGGCCGCGCGGTCGCGCCGATCCCGTTTTCCTCGACCGTTTATTTTTTCGCCGAGGCGTTGCTGCTCGCGGGCAGCGATGCGCAGAAGGCGGCGTTGTTGCCGAAGCTCGCCGCGGGGGAGCTGATCGGGTGCTTTGCGATTTCCGAAGGGCCGGGCGCGCCCTCGCCGGCCTCGGTCCAGGCCAAGTTTGAGAACGGGGTGCTGAGCGGCTCGAAGATCCCCGTCACTGATGGCGATTGCGCGCAACACGCCTTGGTGCTGGCGCGCGAGGGCTCGGGCCTTTCGCTTGTGTTGGTGGAGCTTGACCAGAAAGGCGTCACACGCACGACCTTGAAGACGCTCGACCCAACGCGCGGGCACGCCAAGCTTGAATTCAAGAATGCCAAGGCCGAGCGCGTTGGCGCCGCCGGCCAAGGTTGGGAACTGGCCGAAGCCGTGCTCGACCGCGCTGCCGTGTTGATTGCGTTCGAGCAAGTGGGCGGCGCGCAAGCGTGCCTCGATATGGCCGTTGGCTACGCCAAGACCCGCTACGCCTTCTCGCGTCCGATCGGCTCGTTCCAGGCGATCAAGCACAAGCTCGTCGATATGTATGTCGCGCTCGAAGTGGCGCGCTCGAATGCGTATTACGGCGCTTGGGCGCTGGCGAGCGAAGCCGCCGAACTGCCGCTGGCCGCCGCCACGGCACGCGCAGCGGCGAGCGAAGCGTACTATCTCGCGGCGAAGGAAAACATCGAGACCCACGGGGGCATGGGCTTCACCTGGGAGGTGGATTGTCACCTGTTCTTCCGCCGGGCCAAACTGCTGGCGCTGCAAGCGGGCGCGCCGGCGGTGTGGAAGGAAAAGTTGGTGAAACGGCTGGAACAGAAGAACGCGGCGTGATGGCGACGATCCTGTTCGAAAAACGCGATGGGAAATACGACGCCATGTTCGTTCAGCAAGACGGGCTGGTGCAGGAGATTTCGTGCCCGAAGCAAGGGCCAATCCCGCACGACATGTTTCATTGTGCCGTGGAACGTGTGCTCGCGCTGCATGGGTTCATCCGCCGCACCGCCGCTGGTGAGACCGCCGGCTTTCGCATGGCGCCTGAAGTGGAAAGCGAAAGCGTCGAGCGGCTGGTTGAGACGATGCAGGCCGACAGCTGGAGCGGGCGCCCGCCGCCATCTGAGGTGATCGATTTGTTCCTCGCCACCTGCGCGGCGCGCGGCAGCGCAACCATTGTCCTCAACGAAGACACCATCGTCGCCATTCGATTCGAAATTGATCGCTTGGCGCGGGAATGGGAAAATCTGCCCGTCCGCGGGCGCATGAAAATCGAGATGTGATCGGAGCGCCCCTATGGATTTCAATGACACACTGGAAGAAGCCAAGTTCCGCGTTGAAGCGCGGGCATTCCTTGAAGCGAACCTCAATCCCAAGAGCGATGACAAGGAGCGGCTGCACCGCAGACTTACGCCGCTTGAATATCTGCAAGCAGCCAAAACCTACCAGGCCAAAAAAGCCGAGAACGGTTTCGCCGGCATCAGCTGGGCCAAGGAGCAGGGCGGGCGTGGGCTTGCGCCGATCTTCTCGGTGATTTTCGGCCAGGAAGAAGGCAAGTTCGACGCGCCCTCGGCGCCCTTTTCGATCGGGCTTGGCATGTGCGTGCCGACCGTGATCGCCTTCGCCGACGACGCCACAAAGGATCGCTATGTCGCCAAGGCGCTGCGCGGCGACGAGATCTGGTGCCAGCTGTTCTCAGAACCCGGCGCGGGCTCCGATGTCGCCGCCTCAAAAACCAAAGCGGTCAGGGACGGCGACGATTGGGTCGTCAATGGCCAGAAAGTGTGGACGACGGGCGCGCATTTCTCTGATTTCGGCATTGTCTTGGTGCGCACCAATCCGGACGTGGAAAAGCACAAGGGCCTGACCATGTTCATCGTCGACATGAAGGCCAAGGGCGTGGAGGCGCGGCCGATCCACCAGATGTCGGGCGGGCGCGATTTCAACGAAGTCTATTTCACCGACGTGCGCATCCCCGACAAAAACCGTCTCGGTGAACCCGGCCAGGGCTGGGGCGTGGCGCTGGTGACGCTGATGAACGAACGCCTCGCGGTCGGCGGTTCCTACGGGCCGGACTACAAGGAGGTTTTCGAGTTCGCGCGCGGCGTCACTTCGCCCACTGGCTCAGGCACGCTGCTGCAGAACGAGGCCTTCCGTCAGAAGCTGGCCGATTGGGTGGTGCGCGCGGAGGGCTACAAGCTCGCCAAATTCCGCACCATGACGGCGCTGTCGAAAGGCCAAACACCAGGTCCGGAAAGCTCGATTGGCAAAGTCATCAACGCCAACCAGATGATGGACATCGCCAACAGCGCCATCGAAGCGCTCGACCATTATGGCATTATCAGCGACGGCGACATCGCTCCTTTGGAAGGCGCGTTCCACCAAAGCTACATGTTCGCGCCAGGGCTTCGCATTGCCGGCGGCACCGATGAAATTTTGAAAAACATCCTCGCCGAACGCGTGCTCGGCCTGCCGCAAGACGTGCGCGCCGATAAAGGCGTGGCGTTCAAGGATTTGCCAACCGGACGGTGATGGTTAGACACCAATCAAGGAGAGGATGCGGTTTCGAAAATCGAGAAACTCGGCACCTGTCCCGCTCATTATGTCAGATATCCGATAGAAGCGGTTCGTCGTCGGGGATTCTCGCCGAGCCATCTCCATATCGATTCTATCGACGTTGACGATGGTCCAACACTCTACATAGCCACGTTGGCGTGCTTTTTGATGACTCTTCTCTGCCTCGCCAAGTCGGTTATGAATGTTTGAGAAGTCCTCCCCAGCTTTCACTTCGATGGCAATCTTCTCTGCAAACTGGCTTGGCGCGATTTCCTCTCGGATTATGATGTCAGGATCGGGAGCAAATTCGACATAGACCAACCGTTGCGCTGCGTTTCGCGCAACAATTCGCGCGTCATCAACGGAAATCGCAGACTGCTTGACGATTTCGTGTATGGCCTCGAACACTTTCACTATTCCACGAGCGCCTTTCTTGACATTTGCACCACCTCGCAGCTGCGGGCCAATTGTGAGCAAGGTAAGATCGTCAAGCAGCGCCACGCTCACGCGCTTCGCTCCGAGGCCGTCAAGAAGGGCTGCGCCGGCGGGCGCCATAGAGCGGCAGAGTTCCGCTATGTCGGAGAGTCGCGCTTTAGAAACCACGCCGCGTTCTTCCATCGACTTGAACGCACCAACGCCGGTTGCCGCCGTATAGAACTGTTTTTGGCTGAAACCATACAGGAGCCGATAGTATCCGAGGAGGTAGGGATTGGCAGCTAGAATGAGGGGCACGGGAAAAAGAAGTTCTCCCCGAATGCTGTGGCGGGCCAGTTTTTGGAGAGCATCTGCTTGTGCGACCGTCGCCAGCTCGGAATCAACTTCCGCAATGGGCAGCGTCCCAACGGTTTCTTGCAATGCCTCCTGCAGATAGCGACGGCGAATTTCGGCGAGCGCAAGTGAAAACTCGATCTGCAGTTCTGGCGCCGGTATTCTAAACATTATGCGGCATCTGCTAACCGAACAGGACTGGATCTTAGGCGTTCAACTGCAAGCGCAACATACTCTGGATGCAACTCAATTCCGGCGTAGTTTCTTCCAAGCTGCGACGCCACCAAGCCCACCGTTCCCGACCCGAAAAACGGGTCCAACACGAAGTCATCTGGCTTAGACGACGCCTTTATGCACGGCTCAATCAGCTTGGGAGGGAATGTCGCGAAGTGAGCGCCGGGAAAGGGCTGGGTATTGATGCTCCAGACGGAGCGTCGATTGCGCCCATTTGGCTCAAGAACAGCTTCGCGATCATAATAATATTTTTCCGACTTGGAGAACATGAACAAATATTCGTGCGCGCGTGTCGGGCGATCCTTGACGCTCTCGGGCATTGCATTCGGTTTGTGCCATACAATATCGGCGCGCATATACCAGCCGGCGTCTTGGAGCGCGAAAGCCAAACGCCAAGGGATGCCCATGAGGTCTTTTGGCTTCATGCCCGGAGGCGTATCCGGCCGGACATTCATCGCGCGCGCGGGGTTTTTCTTGTCTGGCGCTCGCCATCCGCGATTGCCGCTCGTGTAGCCATCGCCAATGTTTAGCCAGAGTGTTCCGTCATCGCGCAGCACGCGATGGCACTCATTAAAAACAGAAACCAGCTTCGCAATGAATTGCGGGAGATGTGTCTCGTGCCCGATTTGATCGGCGATGTTGTAGTCACGAAGGCCCCAGTAAGGGGGCGACGTCACAATGCTTTGAACCGCGCCGGAGGGAAGGCGTTGGAGGACTGTAAGTGCATCGCCCTCGAAGATTGTCGAGCGCTCTAGTGGAATCGTTGCCGGCTTGTCTATGCGAACGGTTTTCATGCTGCCCAATGGATATGAGTCGGGGTGACGGTCGATAGTGCGCTCACGACACATAACATGAACATCGCTAAGCCATCTCCTCAAACAAGCTCGGCTCCTCCGCGCGCCAGCCTTCGATTTCCAGCATGCGCAACTTCATCGTGACCCCGCCATTGGCGGAGAAGCCGATCATGCGTCCGTCGGCGCCGATGATTCGGTGGCATGGCACCACGATGGGAAACGGATTGCGCCCGAGCGCTTGGCCGACGGCGCGGGCGCTGTCAGCCTGGCCTATGGCGCGGGCGATTTCGCCATAGGTGCGGGTCTTGCCGGGCGCAATGGCGCGCGCGGCGGCGTAGACGCGCTCGTTGAATTGGGCGATGCGGCCCATGTCGAGCTGGATCGCACGCAACGTTTTCTTCTCGCCGCGCAGCAGCGCGATGATGTCGTCCACGCCGCGGCGGATGACGCCCACAGGCTCGCTCTCTTCCGCGGAGGGGCAATGGCGCAAGAGGCGTGTGCGCGTGGCGGCGATGGTTTTCTCCGGCAGCTGTATGCCGAGCACCCCGTCTGCACTCCAGGCGATGCCGCAGCGACCGAGGGCGGTGTCGAAGAGGGCGTAGGAATACATCAATTCACTCCGTCATTCGGGGCGAGCGGCTTGAAGGGGGCGGCGTTCGCTCTGGGTCCGGGATCGCGTTTTGCGCGTCCGGGATGAGCGTGAACATTCGTTGCGCTTCCGGCTTGCCGTGGGGGACTCATTGGCCTAGAACATATAGAGAACATGACGCCTCGTCCAGCCCCCCAGCCCCGCCGATCTGAGGAGAGATTCCAAGGTTTTTCCGTGGCGATGGCGGCTGCGCCTCTACATGAACTCACCCCCGCGGGGCCGGGCTCGGAGGCTGCCGCCCTGGGCTTTGCCCTCGCCTTCGCCGCCCAATGGGCGAGCCCGGCCGGCTTGATCTGGGCTGGGGAGGAAAGCGCGTTCGCTGAGGAAGGTGCGCCCTATCCGCCGGGCTTGGCTCAGTATGGGCTCGATCTCTCTAAGCTGATTGTCGTGCGGGCGAAGAAGCGCGAGCAGGCGCTGTGGGCGGCCGAGCAGGGGCTTTCCGCCACGGGCGCCGTCGTCATTTGCGCTCTGGGGCGCGGCAAGGCGCTCGATCTCAAGACGACGCGGCGTCTGTTGTTGTTCGCCGAGCGCAATCGTTCGCGCTGTCTGTTGTTGCGCCCATTGGAGGAAGCGAGCGCGGCATGGACGCGCTGGCGCATCGCCGCCGCGCCAAGCGCTGCAGAAGCGCGCGAACTCGGACCGCCAACGTTTCACGCCACGCTTGTGCGCAACCGGGCTGGCCCTGCCGGCCAATCTTTCATCCTGGAATGGAACGCTCATGACCGCTGCTTCTTCGAACGAAGCTCGCTGGTTGGCGATCTTTCTGCCGCGCTTGGCGACCGATCGCGTGATCCGGTCCGGGCGCGCGCCTGAAGGACGCCCGTTGGCGATCTATGCCAAGAAGGCTAATGCCTTCCTGTTGACGGGTGTGGATTCGCGCGCGTCCGAACTTGGTTTGCGTTTGGCTATGTCGCTTTCCGACGCGCGCGCGATCCGGCCCGATCTCGCCGTCATCGAAGCTGAACCGGACGAAGACGCGCGCCTGCTCGACGCCATTGCGGGTTGGTGCGAACGTTTCACGCCGATTGTCGTGCTCGACCCGCCCGACGGTTTGTTTCTCGACATTACCGGTTGCGCGCATCTGTTCGGCGGCGAAATCGCGCTGCAAAGCCAGATCGTCACGCGCCTCCTTGCGCAAGGTTTCGCTTCGCGCGCGGAGATCGCGCCAACGCCCGGCGCGGCATGGGCGCTGGCAAGATATGGCGCCCCCTCCCCTCTTGGGGGGAGGGTAGGGAGGGGGGGCGTGCGGAGCGTGGCGCCGCCGCTGCCGTTGCGTGTTGTTTTGCCCGCCCCCCACCCGTCGCCCTCCGGGCGACACCCTCCCCCGTTGGGGGAGGGATCGCTGCAGCACGCGCTCGCGCCGCTGCCAGTCAAAGCTTTGCGCCTCGACGAAAACGCCGCGTCGCTGCTGTGCCGG